>JBMYOR010000515.1:0-2897 GCA_049599535.1 Bacteroidia bacterium
GAAGTCCCCGTTAAGTTGCAAATTTTTTTGCTTAGCAAAATCGAAGAGGGAAACGTATGAATTCCACACCAATCACAGTAGCCCACGGAGATGGAATTGGGCCTGAAATCATGGAAGCTACACTAAAAATTTTAGATGCAGCTAACGCTCCCCTTGAGTATGATACCATTGAAATTGGAGAAAAAGTATATTTAAAAGGGCATACTAGCGGTATTGAACCTTCAGCTTGGGATTCGCTTAGAAATAATAAAGTTTATTTAAAAGCACCCATTACTACCCCGCAAGGAGGGGGCTACAAAAGCTTAAATGTAACTACGCGTAAAACATTAGGCTTGTTTGCCAATGTAAGGCCAGTTAAAGCTTATGCACCTTATGTAAGAACACACCACCCTGATATGAATCTGGTGATCGTTCGTGAAAATGAAGAAGATTGCTACGCCGGTATTGAGCATCAACAAACTCCTGAGGTTGTACAAACACTTAAATTAATTACAAAGCCAGGAACTGAAAAAATCGTTCGCTACGCTTTTGAATATGCAAAAGCAAATGGTAGAAAAAAGGTTACCTGCATGACCAAGGATAATATTATGAAGCATACTGATGGTATGTTCCATAGAATATTTGATGAGATAGCAGCTGAGTATCCTGATATTGAAAACGATCATAAAATAATTGATATTGGATCGGCACTTTTGGCCGATACGCCTGAGAACTTTGATGTTGTAGTAACATTAAATTTATATGGTGATATTATATCAGATATTGTGGCGCAAATAGCCGGATCAGTGGGTATGATGGGTAGCTCAAATATTGGTGCGCAAGTGGCAATGTTCGAAGCTATTCACGGTTCTGCTCCTGATATTGCTGGTAAAAACATAGCCAACCCAGGAGGCTTAATCAATGGTGCTATTATGATGCTTAATCATTTAGGCATGGGATCAATTGCTTCAAACATTGAAAATGCTTGGTTAAAAACCCTTGAAGATGGTATTCACACTGGTGATATTTATAAAGAAGGTTTAAGCAAAGAAAAAGTTGGTACTAAAGAATTTACTGATGCTGTAATTGCTCGATTAGGCCAGAAGCCTGAGCATTTTCCGGTTGCCAATTACCAAGATGGTGAAGAGGTAAAAGTTGATTACGAAGTGCCACGTGCTGCAAGACCAGAAAAGAAATATGTAGGAGTTGATGTGTTCATTGATTATGATGGAGATGCAAATTCTATTGGCGATGGTTTAAGAGCTGTTGCTCATGATACGCTTAAACTTAAACTTATTACCAATCGTGGTGTTAAAGTATATCCTGATGGGATGCCAGAAACTTTCTGCACCGATCATTGGAGATGTAGATTTACAAACCCTGATGGAAAGGAAGTAAATCACAGCGATATGATTTCTCTACTGACAGCACTTAACGAAGCTGGTTGGGATTTCATTAAAACTGAGCAGTTGTGCTTATTTGATGGTGAGAGAGCTTACTCTCTTGCTCAAGGTGAATAATTAAAGTTCGGTTCTATAAAATAAAAAGCCAATCCGTAAGGGTTGGCTTTTTTATATCTAGCCAAAAGTGGGTTGTTGATATGAGTTTTGGCTGGTTATAGTTTTTGCTTTTAGTGTAAGTTGTATTGTTTTAATAGTTAATGCTGGTATGAGTTTTGGCTATGAATGTGTAGATTGAGCGTGTATTTAATTATTTATAATCAGCCAAAAGTGGGTTGTTAACATGAGTTTTGGCTGAATATAAATAATTAATTATTTGTGTATAATCAGCCAAAAGTGGGGTTGCTAGTGTATATTTGGCTGAGTATAAATACATGGTAGAATGAATTTAGTGGGCCGAAATAGGGAAGTGAAAGTATTGAAAAAGGTGCTTAATACGCCAAAATCAGAGTTTGTAGCAGTTTATGGACGAAGGAGAATTGGGAAAACCTTTTTGATAGACACTGTTTATTCAAAGGATAAATTCTTTGAAGTTACGGGGCTTCACAATGGAAGTTTAACCGATCAACTTGAGCATTTTCATAGTATGGTTTTGGCACAATGGAAGGCCAAAAAGAAATTGTCAAAACCAAAGTCGTGGTTCGAAGCATTCCAACAGCTTGAAACATTCATTTTGTCATCTAGGAGCAAGAAAAAGAAAGTAATTTTTATAGATGAGTTTCCGTGGATGGATACACCGAGATCAAAGTTTTTAATGGCCTTTGAAAATTTTTGGAACTCGTTTGCTGCAAAGCGTAAAGATTTGGTAGTTGTAATTTGTGGATCGGCAGCAGCTTATATGGTTAAGCGAATTGTAAAAAACAAAGGAGGTTTACACAACAGAATAACAGAACATATCAAGCTATCGCCATTTAATCTTCATGAAACTGAAATATTCTTGCAGCAGAAAGGGGCTAAGCTTACTAGGTATGATATACTCCAGCTTTACATGATAATGGGAGGAGTACCACATTACTTAGATAAGATAAATCAAGGAGAAAGTGTAGCCCAAATTGTAGATAGGCTTTGTTTTGAAACAGATGGTCCACTATTCAACGAGTTTGAAAATGTATTTGAATCCTTATTTAGTCAACACGATAAACATGTAGCTTTAATTAAGGCTTTGGCCAGTAAGAAAAAGGGTTTAACCCGAAAAGAGCTCTTAAGTATTAGTGGCTTAGCATCAGGTGGTACTCTAACTCAAATACTTGATGAGCTTTTAGAATCAGGCTTTATAGGGCAATTTTATCCTTACAAAAAGAAGGTGAAAGATAGCTTGTATAGACTTACCGATGAGTTCTCTTTATTTTACCTCAAGTTTATGCAAAACAAAAAGAGAATGGGCAAAGGCACTTGGTTAAGCCTTTTCAAAAGCCAATCTTACGCTACTTGGAGTGGTTTAAGCTTTGAAAGTATTTG
>JBMYOR010000516.1:0-2897 GCA_049599535.1 Bacteroidia bacterium
AACACCAACATCTGAAAATGCGCTCGAAATAATAATTTCATCTTCAGTTTGGTTTGGCGCACCTGCAAAATGCGGAACCAACATTTTGCCTGTATAAACATAGTTTACAGTAGCTTTTAGTTTTTTATGCGGCGTAAGAGTTAAAACAGCAAAACCATAGTCATTTGGAGTTCGGGCAAATTCTTTAACCCCTTCAAGACCATCAATGTACGCTACCTTTTGATCAAAAAAACTGTTTTGTAAAGTAAACCCACACTCTAATTGAATTTTTCTCTTAAAATTGGCTCTAAATTCTGCCGTATAACCTTTTACTGTTGCTCCTGCCCCATTTTGCTTTTCAAACAACTCACCAAAATTGTCGTTTCCAATATTGCTTAAATAAAATGCATCATTTAATCGAGTATAAAACCACTGTAGGGTAAAACCAGCTACCCAATTTTCGCTAGGCTTATCATAGTTTACTGATGCACTATAGCTTTTTGAGCGTTCTTGTTTTAAATCGTTTGCCAATGCTACTCTTGATACGCCCCCGCCCGCAAACGCTATATGCAAATCGGTATCAAAAGCCTGTGGCGCTCTAAAACCAGTACCATAACTCAGCCTAAACTGCATGTTTTTTTTCAATTTATAAAGTACTGAAGCTCTTGGGCTAAATACGGGTTGTTTTAATAGATTGTGTTTATCAAACCTGATGCCTGATAAGAGTGTTATTTTAGAGTTGATTTGCCAATCGCTCTGAAAAAACAGTCCTAAATCAGTTGTAGCTTGATCTACAGTATAATTATATGCTTTAATTTGATCAAATACTTGATCAGATACCATCTCGGCACCTAGGGTAAATACATTTACACCGCCCATAAAACTTTCAACTTTATGGTTTAACTGCGTACCCACATTTACTGTATTAACATGTGATGTGCCATAAGGTAAATTGGCTAAAAAATACTCGTACTCTTGGGTGTTAATATTTGGCCTAATACCTGTATAGTGAGCTCTATTGGTGTTTTGCCATGCCAAATACGTTATAAATGATGATTTTTCGTTATTAAAATTAATTTGATAATCTGCACTTGCCATCCATACTTTATGGGTTCTTTCTTCAGCTTGTTGTGCTAAATGAGCTGGTTTATTAATAAGCATTTCTCCGCCAAATCTATACTCCCCAATGTGGCTTAAGTTTAACTCTACTTTTTGATTTTGAGTAGGAATCCAAAACATATTTGCTCCAATGGCAGAGTTTTCAACTTTTGGTATTTCTGAAAAATTATCACCATTTGCATCATAAAAACCGCGTTTGCGCTTATTAATAAAAAATGACACTCCCGCATTGGTATTTTTAGAAACCAGTGTGGCATTGGCATTTAAAGTATGATCGTTGGTAGATGCATCGATATTTTGATACAAATACTCAATTGAGTGGCTGTTATTTTTTGGCACTTTTGTAATTACGTTTACAGTACCACCAATAGCGCTTGAACCATATAGAGACGAACCACCACCGCGCACAACTTCAATACGTTCAATCATATTAGTAGGTAATTGCTCAAGCCCGTATAACCCAGTTAGCGGACTAAAAATGGGGCGACCATTAATTAGTATTTGCGAATAACCACCGGCAAGCCCATTCATGCGCAGTTGGGTGTAATTACAAGTTTGGCAATCAGTTTCAACCCGCAAACCAGGCTGAAATTTTAGCCCATCAGATAAATTACAAGCTTGCACACTATTTAGCGATTCGCTATTAATTACATTCACTATTACTGGTGAGTTGGTTTGCCTTTTGTAAGTTTTTGTACCGGTAACTACAATATCTTCAAGCTCAATAATTTGCTCGGTTAAATGCATTAAAAGTTTTTGATTTACGCTATTTTCTGAAACCATTAAATTTTTACTCATGGGTTTATAGCCAATGTATACCACATTTAAATTGTAATTGCCATAGGGCACTTTTGAAATAGTAAATTCACCTTTTGCATTTGTATATGCACCTAGATTTAAATCATTTATAGACACTTGAGCATATTGAACCGGAGCCCCATTTGCCAATACAGTACCCCCTACCGTTGCAGTTTGAGCATTTAATGCATTTGAAATCACACAAAAAAGTAAGGCAAAAAATATATTTAGCTTTTTATTTTGAATTAAATTCATGCTGCAAAAATAAATTTTTAGATATAGCTAAAAAAAAGTTTTTCAGCCTTACGCAAATACTGAAAACGTGGTAATTCAACATTTTGCAAAAAGGGAAACTACTTTTGCAGCACCCCAAAACATGACCAATAGCACTGAAAATACCGATAAGGCAATAATTAAAGCTATAAAAGGTGGTAGCTATAATGCGTTTGAAAAAGTTTTTAAAACCTATTACGAACCCTTATGTCGTTTTGCTATTGGATATTTAAAAGATGCTGACGCAAGCGAAGAGCTGGTACAGCAAGTATTTTTCAATTACTGGGAAAGACATGACCAAATTGACATAAACACATCAATAAAATCATACTTATTTCAATCAGTTCGAAATACTGCACTTAACAGCTTAAAACATGAGCAAGTAAAAGCCATGGCCAAAGTTGAACTTACTAAAAATGACGATTATGAAACCCAATATGTTGTTGAAGAAAATGAACTAAGCCACAGAATTGAAACGGCCATAACCAAAATGCCTACAGAGCGTCAAAAGATTTTTAAAATGAGCCGCTTTGAAGAATTAAAGTACAAAGAGATAGCGGCCGAATTAAACATTTCAATTAAAACGGTAGAAAACCAAATGGGTAAGGCGCTCAAGTACTTACGTACAGAACTAGCACAATGGCTGAGCATTTTACTTATTTTTTTCACACACAAGTAGGGGTATAAACAAACTCAGTTGTCATAATACAGAACATGAACCAAAATGA
>JBMYOR010000517.1:0-2895 GCA_049599535.1 Bacteroidia bacterium
CATTGAAATTAAAAAAGCTTCGGCAGTTTGGCCTGAAAGGGTTCTACCGCTTGCATCAGTAATTGTTCCTGAAACCATTACAGGTAAATTGGTTCCTTTTTTAGTTTGGGCATCTTCAACAGCAAAAAGGGCCGCTTTGGCATTTAGTGTATCAAAAACCGTTTCAATTAAAAGCAAATCAACACCACCATCTATTAATGCTTCAGTTTGTTGGGTGTATGCAATTTTCAATTCATCAAATGTTATGGCTCGGTAACCCGGGTTATTAACATCAGGACTTATACTGGCCGTTCTGTTGGTAGGGCCAATTGAACCGGCAACGAATCTTGGTTTATTTGGTTCTTTTAGCGTTATTTCATCAGCAGCTTCTCGGGCAATTTTGGCCGACTCATAGTTTATGTCGTATACGGCATTTTCTAAACCATAATCTGCCTGAGCAATGGTTGTACCACTAAAAGTATTGGTTTCGGCAATATCTGCTCCGGCTTCAAAATATTGTTTATGTATATCTTTAATAATGTCGGGCCTGGTAATCGATAATAAATCATTATTGCCCTTGAGCGATTTTTTGTGGTTCTTGAACCTTTCTCCCCTAAAATCTTCTTCTTCTAGTTTGTGCCGCTGTATCATGGTACCCATGGCTCCATCAAGCACCAATATTCGCTGTTTTAATATCTCTCTTATGTCAGTTTTCATAATCAATGCAATTTTAAATTGATTTGTGGGCAATTTCATTATGTAAGACCTAAATTCGATGGGTATTGTTGCATTGTTTATGGCAAATCAAGGCAATTCAATGACCGAGAAAAAGAAACCCTACGCCAATTTGTTTTCAAGGTGGCTCAAATCTCCATGGCCCGTTATTTTGGCACTTTTATTCACCACAATATATTTTACCTTAGGTGAGATTATTGAACTGGTTTTACCTTACACTAAATATAAAAATGTTCCCGATTTTATGTCAGAGCCTGCAGCAAATTATGTTAGGCCAGATATATCATACCCAATTTCTGACTGGTTTGATATGAAAGGAGTAGGGCGCATAATCCTAATTCCTTATTACTTAATTATTGGTTATTTGGTGGCGTTGGCGCATTTGCTTTTAAAGCCATGGTACAAGTATATTTTAGGTACAGGCGTTTTAGTTGTGGTTTTTTTAAGAATATTTCCGGGCACTTTGTTACTTTTTGATAATAACCAACCCAGTATTAGTTATGGAAAATCGAGTAACGGCAGTATAGAGTTTGCCAAAAGATTACCCTATAAATCAGATGGTTATGTAACATACTCTTTTACTGGTTATTTGGCTGGCCGCACCTTTGTGCATGAAAAACTCAAATTGGCAGTTTTAGAAGCTTTTGAACTTTTGAGCGAAAAATATAACGAAAGGCAGTTTGTAATAGGTGATTGCGGATTAAAAGAAGGTGGACCAATGTCATTTGTAGGCAAAGAAAAACAGAACGGACTCGAAATGGACTTTATGCTTCCGATAGTAAACTTAGATGGCAGTGCTTACCAAAAACAAAATATTACTAATTATTGGAATTATGACTTAGATTTTGACGAAACAGGCAGGCTCGGCGGCATGGAAGTAGATTATGGCACTTTGGCCACCATGTTGGCTACCTTGCAAAGCACCGCCATTAAGCATGGACTCACTATTAAAAAAATTGAGATGCATCCTGATATTAAAAGGGGGCTCTTGGGTAAAGATTTAAAATCGTTGATTAAGAATATTTTAGGCGGTGGCGTAAAAAATGACATAAAGAGTGCTCCGGCATACTTTAGTGTTGTATTTGAAATTACTGATGGCAAAGGACGCAACTTTTTACAAAGAATTTTAAAAGGAAAAAGCAAGGGTGAATAACCCCAATACTACATTTACAATATTAATTGGGGTATTTATTGCCATAGCCCTTTTTGGCAAGCTAAACAGTGTGCCAATGGGTCATGAAGAGCCACGAAGGGCAATTATAGCGCAAGAGATAGTTGAAAGTGGTGATATTTGGCAACCCACTCTTAAAGGAATTAATTATTATAGAAAACCACCATTATATAATTGGTTTATTGCCTTGTTTTATAAGGTGTCGGGTAGTCAAAATGAATTTGTAACTAGGCTGCCGTCGGTTATATCATTTATATTTTTTATTTTTTCGATATATCTTTTTTTTAAGCGGTTTATAGCAAAAACTGATGCTCGCATAGTTGCTTTTTTCGTTTTTATTAGCGGAGATATTCTGCTATATTATAGCAGAATGGCAGAAATGGACTTGTTTTATTCTTTGATTTCATTCCCAGTACTTGTTTTGCCATGGTACTATTTGAATCAAAAAAAGCTTGTTTATTTTTTTACTATTGCCCCGTTTTTGGCTGGTATAGGTTTTTTAGCCAAAGGTCTACCATCATTAGTTTTTATTGCCATTTCAAGCTTTGTAGCAATTATTATAAATAAGCAATATAAGTTACTTTACAATCCACTGATTTTGCTTTCAATATTTTGTTTTTTAATACCTGTTTTGCCGTATTTCACAAACCAAAATTTAAGCGGAAACTTAGGTGAGTCTATTGCATCCTTAATGGGAGAATCTGTTAATAGAGCATCTAACGGAGGGGTTTTGAAATATGTTTTTCATGTGCTAAGCTTTCCTGTAATTGTGTTTTTTGGGTTTTTACCTGGCTCATTGGCTCTTTTTGGGATTAAAAAAACCATTAGTAAAAAACCATTAGTAAAGGTGCTATTTACGTTATTCGCTGTAAACTTTTTGGTATATCTTATCTCGCCAGGTGCCAAAATTCGTTATGTTTATATGTTTTTTCCATTTATGGCCTACTTTGCTTGTTTAGGCTATAAGCAGTTTAATGATAAAATTAAACAACATGGTCTATACATATCAA
>JBMYOR010000518.1:0-2887 GCA_049599535.1 Bacteroidia bacterium
TTGCTGCAGGATATCCAGCTGACTTCAATGGTGAAGCTTATGCAACTGTCTCTGGTCAAAATTCAAATAACTCAATACGTATACCCAATTCATTTTTTACGGCACTTGAGCAAGGTAAAGATTGGGAGCTTAAAGCTAGAACCAATGGCGAAACCATTAAAAAGGTGCCGTCAGAAAAACTTTGGAACGATATTGCATTTGCAGCTTGGGCCTGTGCCGATCCTGGCGTGCAATATGATACTACCATTAATCAATGGCATACTTGCCCTGAGTCAGGTAGAATTAATGCATCGAACCCATGCTCTGAATACATGTTTTTAGATAATACTGCATGTAATTTGGCATCACTTAACCTAATTAAGTTTTTTGATGAAAAAAGTCTTGAGTTTGATGTTGATGGCCTAAAACACGCCATTAGATTATGGACCACCGTTTTAGAGATTTCTGTGCTAATGGCACAATTTCCGTCAAAAGAAGTAGCCAAACTCTCTTACGAGTTTAGAACCCTAGGCTTAGGGTTTGCCAATTTGGGTACGGTGTTAATGACATCAGGTATACCTTACGATAGTGCAAAAGCTCAAGCCATTGGCGGTGCTATTACGGCAATTTTAACCGGAACATCATACGCAACATCAGCTGAGATGGCTGAGCATTTGGGCGCTTTTAAAGGTTACGAGAAAAACAAAGAGCACATGTTGCGTGTAATTCGCAACCACAGATTTGCAGCCTATAATGCATCAGAAGATGCATACAAGGGCCTTGATATTGCCCCACAAGGTATTAAACCTGAGAATTGCCCAGATTATTTGCTTACTGCAGCCTGCAACTCATGGAACGATGCCTTACAACTTGGCGAAAAGCACGGATATAGAAATGCCCAAACCACTGTAATTGCACCAACAGGTACCATTGGCTTAGTAATGGATTGTGATACCACGGGTATTGAACCAGATTTTGCCTTGGTTAAGTTTAAAAAACTATCAGGCGGTGGTTATTTTAAAATTGTAAACCAATCGGTGCCTAAAGCTTTAAGAACCCTTGGCTATGCCGAAAACGAAATTAAGCGCATTGTAGATTACGCAAAAGGTTCGGCATCATTAGTTGGCGCACCACACGTAAACCATGAAACCCTAAGGGCTAAAGGCTTTACCGAAGACGAACTTGAAAAAGTAGAAGCACAGTTGCCTTCAGCTTTTGAGATTGCTTTTGTTTTTAATGTTTGGACCTTTGGCGAAGCCACAATGAAACGCTTAGGCTTTACAGCCGAAGATTATAACAAGCCAGGTTTTGATTTACTCAGAAAATTAGGTTTTACCAAATCTCAAATAGCTGAAGCTAATGAGTATGTATGCGGTACCATGACTATTGAAGGTGCTCCTTACTTAAAACAAGAGCACTACCCGGTATTTGATTGCGCCAATAAGTGTGGCCAAAAAGGTGAGCGATACATTGCCGCATCAGGTCATATTAGAATGATGGGGGCTTCTCAACCATTTATTTCTGGAGCCATTTCAAAAACCATTAACCTACCAAACGAAGCCAATGTTGATGAGATTAAAGAATGCTATCAACTCAGTTGGGAGCTAGGTTTAAAAGCCAATGCACTTTACCGCGATGGTAGTAAACTTTCGCAACCATTGAGCAATAAGTCAGATAGCGATGATGAAGAAGAAATCGAAGAAACCGATGTGGTAAAAGAAGTAATAGCCGAAAAAGCTGAAAAACGCTTAGAAGAGCTTACGCCACAAGAAGTTTTAGATGCTGCTATTAGAATCATGAATAAGTCAACTGATACTAAGTTTAAACGTCAGTTGTCAAGAATTGTAGAGCGTAAAAAGCTACCACATAAACGTAGAGGTTTTACACAAAAAGCACGCGTTGGCGGGCAAACCATGTTTATTAGAACCGGAGAATATGATGATGGTACCCTAGGAGAAGTATTTATCGATATTCATAAGGAAGGTGCTTCTTTCAGATCGTTAATGAACAGTTTTGCCATTGCAATTTCAATAGGTATGCAATATGGAGTACCTTTAGAAGAGTACGTAAACAAATTTACCTTTACCAGATTTGAGCCTTCAGGTATGGTAGTAGGCCACGATAATATTAAAAGTGCCACATCAATCATCGACTTTATTTTTAGATTACTTGGATTTGAGTACCTAGGTAGAGAAGATTTGGTACAAGTAAAACCACAACAAATTAATTTTAGCGAAGCTGAAGCCAATGCTCGAGACAATATGTTGGCGCAAGAGCCGGTTACGCCAAGCTACAAACCGCAAGCACAAGATACACCAAGTACCGCCGAACCTGTTGCAAACACACAGGCACAGCAAAGCGCAAGTGAAAGTGTAGAACACTCGAGCTTTAGTAGTATTGACGATGCTCTTAGCGGAATGATGGGCGATGCACCTGCATGCGATATGTGTGGGCATATAACCATTAGAAACGGTACTTGCTACAAATGCCTCAACTGCGGAAACAGCTTAGGTTGTAGCTAAACTTAATAAAATCTACTTTTAATTTATAAGCCTCGATTCTTTAGAATCGAGGCTTATTTATTTTATTAGCTTTGTATTAGGGAGCAAAATGACTTATTTGCAATAAAAAAATGAAAAGATTAGCTACAATATTAGGGCTTGCAATCATTGCGCTTGTTAGTATTTATTTAGTGGCTGCTGCCTTAGGTGTATTATCTGTTTATCACATTCCAACACCGGCCATGGAGCCAACTGTTAAGGTGGGCGAATACGTGATAAGTACTAATGTTATAAAATATAAACGTGGCGATTTAGTAAGTTTTCTATACCCATTAAGTGATTATAATGAGTATTATTTAAAAAGGCTTTGCGCCCTGCCAGGTGATAAGGTCGAAATGAAAGAAGGT
>JBMYOR010000519.1:0-2883 GCA_049599535.1 Bacteroidia bacterium
TTGAAAAACATGGTGAAGTTTGTCCAGCTGGTTGGCAGTCTGGTAACCCATCGATGCGTCCAGATGCTCAAGGGGTTGCGGATTACTTATCCAAACACGAAGCCGATCTTTAAGCCTGTCATGGTCAAAATTGTTCAACAGACATTTAACGCCGATTAGCTCAAATGTCTGAAGACTATAGTTAAGTTATTGTCCCACTAAAATTGTACTGCCTTTTGAATTAATTCATTTCGCCATAACTATTGTTGATATTGAAGAAATTTCTGAAGTAAAAAGTGAGAAATGATCGAAATTTTCATTTAGATTTTAGCAGCCTTATGGAACTCTTAAAAGAGCTAGGCAATATGCACGCTCCCCTTTTTGTACGTTTGGAATTGAATACGACTTATGTTATTACCAAACTATAATTTAGTTGGATAAAATACTCTACGATTTAACCAAAAAACTGGCGCTTCCTAACTACAATAAGGAAGATTTATCAGTAATAAAAGACATTGGCCTGTTGCTTGAGCGGCATCAAAAAAACGCCTATAAAAATCAAGATTATAAAGCTCTATTCACAAACTCTTTATTCAACAGCGTTACATTGTCTGAGCCTGAATTTAGCGAGCTTTTTTATTTATTATTCTATGTTTTAATAAATTTTCAGGATGAAAGGAGCTCGTACATAGCACAAGCTTTCTCTAGATTTACTTACCCTAATAGTGAAAATAGTTTGGCACGGGCATTAAAAATCTATTACAAAATAGATGATGTTTGCACTCATTATCTATTGATGGCTTTGCTAAACTACAGGCGGCTTGATCTTATTAAGCCTTCAACCCAAAAGCTATTGTTAGAGATTGCCACATTTGGCTCACCTAAATCCAAAGATTTCCTGATATCAAAGTTCTCTATTTACAAACAACATTCAAATTTCGATATTTGGAAGGTTGGTGGCTCCCGATCAATTGAGTCTTATAAAGGTTGAATTAGAAGCAAAAAAGTAATAACAGGTTTCTCATGGGAGTACTTTATTTAAACGAAGACTTAAGCACTACCAAAACTTTTAGGCTTGTTTGGTTAAGCTCTTTATTGAATTATGGTTTTTTTGTCTAAGAATTTATACAAGTTTTTTGAACTTGATGTCGTCGTGGTATGCAATTGCGTTCTACGGAATACAAGACATTTCAAGAAGCTGCTTTAATTATTCATCATATTTGTCTGGCATGTAGTCAAATATATCAACCCATTCAAATTTGTTATGTAGTTTTCCATATTCTATGAAGAATATAAAAATCTCCATTGCCTGATTAACATTTGCTAAACAGATGTTTGGAACGTCAGTGGGTTCGCCACCTGCATAATGTGTAAAAACAGAAACTTTATTTTTACCATCTGAATAAATTATGGGAGCCTTTGCAGACGGATAGTGTTCAATGTAGATACCTGCCTTTAGAATAAAGAAGGTCAAGCTTTGTAATCCTAATTCAATAGAAGATGTACCACTCCCTTCAAGCCAGTAATCATGGTGTTTTTCAAGAATTTCTCGTAATGATTCCTGATGCAATATTTCACTTTGGTTATTGAAAACGTCAGTATATATTAATTTGCTCACTATTAAAAAGGATGTCAATTTCAACAAAGGTAACAGGGCACTCTTGAGCAATAAGTATGTTATGCCTATCTCAGAATTCATGGAAAAAGCTAGAAACTCAAAACACTTGTCAAGAGATATTCTGGGAGCAACTCCAAACCATAAAAAAAGCCCGAGACGTCAGGCGACACTTTCAGAGTGGCTAGAGTCGTCAGGCGTCACCTTTGAAACTAAAATATGACAAACGTGGTCCAATTTTTTGAGTTGTAGACGTAATGCCAGACTTATTAATAAATGCGCGTTTTACCATATTTATTGGCTTCCAATCATCATCACCAACTTTAGTTGTACCTAAAATACTTATTTGTTCAAGAGAATTTAGATAGTTTACAAAACCGATTGAACTTATGTTTTTACAGCTTATAAGTTCAAGTACTTTAAGAATTGTAAGTTTTGATAATGGAGACAAATCATTGACTTTTGGGCATGTATCAAATTCTAAAAACTTAAGATTTTCACAATGCTTTATTGCTGAAACATCGCTCAGACTTTTGGCCCCACCAAATAATGCCATTTCCAAACACTGTAGCTTATCAATTCCATTTAGATTTTTGATCTTTGGTTGATCCATCCTTACTTTTTTCAGTCTAGGCATGCCAGTGAGGAATGTCAAATCCTTGTCTTTAGAGTTGCTGATATACAATTCGATTACGTTGCTTAGACTATTAAAATTCTTGATGTTTGCTTCATTCCAGCTAATCGAAAGTTTATTTAACTGGCATAGGTTTTCTGATATGATGTTGAAATCAATAGGTGTCATAAATGTCTGCAAACTCAATTCTTCTAAATTTTTTAATTGGTATAAAAAATCATACTCAATAGGTGCCCAATTGTGTAAACTTAGTCTTTTGATTCCTTTGAAAATATGTGTGAATTTTTTCAAAAAAGAATTTTCAAAATGACCGTTTAAACGAACATCATGCAAATCTGGATTGTAGGTTCTGATAGCATCTTCCAAGTTTGATTTAGAATTTAAGCTTAAAAAAGTTTTAAATGATGTTTCAATTATTTGCATAGGTATCATTGCAAGATACTCAGTTTTCCTAAATGTTACTAAGACCTAAAAAAGAAAAACTAGCAACGCGTACTTTAATATTACAGGGGTATCGGGAATGATGCCACAAGACATTTCGATGGAATGAATTCCATCGTTTCTGATCAGTAGCGGGCGATTTTAATCGCTCGTCCTAAGAATGGAATAGACAAAAAACTCAATTTTTGACTTTATGGTACAACTCCCGATACCC
>JBMYOR010000520.1:0-2880 GCA_049599535.1 Bacteroidia bacterium
TGCTTGAAGTAGTCCAATCATCCATATCGAAAGTTCTTCGAATATTTGCAATTTCATGAAGCCCGGTACTGCGGGTAATGTTGCCAATGGTATAATCGCTGGTTTTAATAACTATGCGCTTCAAATTGAAGAGACTGATAAATCTAAGCACAGCTTTGGTTACATGAAGGATGGTGATCTTAAATTAATGAACAACATTTGGCATGATTTCGGTGCTGGTTCTTCTTGGGACGATGTAATTCTTCCAACTCCAGAAACTGGTAGCGCTAACCACTTGGCTGATGTAAAATCAATGCTTTCTGACAACAGCAACGAACTTGCGGCTTCAGGTGTTGGTGTAGAGAGAAACGGTGGCCCATTCTTAGTTCCTAACAAGTTTGCATTGGCTGCTACTAAAACTCCAGCTGCATTGCCTGCTGGCGATTGGTGGACTGAAGCAAACTATATTGGAGCCTTTGAGCCTGGCACTAATGGCGACTGGGCAAAATGGACTGCTTCTGCGGCCTATGGCCTTGCAAACTTTGATATTAACACAACAGTTGAAGAAACAGCAAACGTTGCAACTGCAACTGTATTCCCTAACCCAGCTGCTGACAACGTAACTCTAAGCTTTGCTTTAGAAAACAACGACAACATCAATATTCAAGTTGTTGACCTTACAGGTAAAGTAGTTGTAGAATTAGGTTCTGCCGATTACACTAATGGCATAAACCAAGTTAACATTAACACAACAAGCTTAAAAGCTGGTGTTTACTTCATTAACATGACTTCTGCAAACTCTAACTACACTCAGAGATTGATCATTGAATAGATAATCATTAATCGCTTAATAAAAGGGAGTTAGCTAACGCTAACTCCCTTTTTCTTTTAATAATATTCACTTAACATAAGCTTAATATTGGAGAGTAACAACCGCTCAACCTTTGCGCCAAGATTAAAGCGATAAATGAGAGTGAAAAATTTGGTTTTAGCGATACTATGTGTATTGCCTTTTTCCCTACTTGCTCAAAATGGAATTCTTAAAGGAAAAGTAATTGACAAATCATCAGGTGAAGAACTCATTGGTGCAGCTGTCTTCTTACAAAACGAAGTAACTACAGGTACCATTACTGACCCATTTGGTGTTTTTCAACTGTCACTACCTGTAGGATCTTACAATATCCAATCATCTTACGTTGGCTATCAAAGAATTACTATTGAAAATGTAGAAATTAAAGATGGTGAGATCACAGAAATTTTTATTGAGTTGAGTAGTGAAGCCATTGGTTTGAATGAAGTAGTAATTGATGCCAAAAAGGCAACCAATACTGAGATGGCCATTATAGCCGACCGTAAAAAAGCCTACACTGTAAAAGATGGTATTTCAAGTCAAGAAATTTCAAGATCTGGAGCCAGTAATGCATCACAAGCAGTGAAACAAATTACGGGAGCTTCAGTAGAAGGTGGCAAGTATATGGTAGTTCGCGGTTTAGGTGATAGATATTCAATTACTCAATTGAATGGTGTAACACTACCAAGTACCGATCCTTACCGAAACTCGGCAAGTCTTGACCTTATTCCGTCATTTATGTTAGATAACATAATGACATCAAAGACTTTCTCGCCAGACCAACCGGGTAACTTTACCGGTGGTAATATGAATATTAAGACCAAGTCTTACCCAGAGAAATTCTTCTTAAACTTTGGTGTATCAACTTCTTACAATACACTTTCGTCATTCAGAAATGACTTTATTACTGCACCTGAAGGTAATGAAATGCCTGAGTACTTAAAAGATCCCGAAGCTCGCCAATATATACAGGTTGGAGACCCTAGCGGACTCACTATTGCCCAAAGGGCAGCCAGAGACGGAGACCTTTCTATACTTCAAGGTATTCAAAATTCTGCAAATGATTTACATAGCGACATGTTACCAGTTTATACAAACTCACTAATGGATTACGGTATAAACTTTTCTGTGGGTGACATGAAGCGCATTAAACAAAGAGATGGTGAAGGCGACAATACTTTTGGATATGTTTTTGGATTAAAATATAAAAAAGGCTACAACTACTACGATAATGGATTTTTTGGTAGATGGGAAGCCACCAAAACAGGTATGCTCTACAAGTTTGATATGAGCGATGAAAACGGCACGATCAATGACAATATGGGCGCATTTACGAGCTTTTCATACCAGTTTAGAGATAACCACGAAATAATCCTTAGTGGACTTTACAATGATGATAAAGATGTGTTTGGTAGAGAACAACTAGGATATACTGAGCAATTGGGTAATGCCAACCTTTATAGAGCAAGAGCCATTGGTGAGAAACAAAGAACCATGGCTAATGCCCAATTAAGAGGTACTCACGCTTTACCAAAACTTAGAGATGCAAAAATTGAGTGGATGGCAGGTTATACCCAATCTTCGCAAAACGAACCAGACTTAAGATTCTTTTCTGACCACATTGCTTTTGAAAATGATCAGGTTGAAGGAAACGAAGATGTGCGATTTGACCTTAGTTCTTACGGTTTACCAAACCACTTTTTTAGAGAGTTAGTTGATAATAAAGTAGATTTTAAGGTAGACTACAAGCAACCTTTTGGACAGAGAAAAGGTAGCCATGTAAAATTTGGTGGTTTAATTTCAAGAAAAAACAGAGACTTTTCTGAGTTTAGATTTAAACCACGTCGTGGGCCACTACCAACTACTGACTTAGAAACAGATTGGTCTCATTGGCCTTTCTCATCTGACCAATTCATTCAAACATACCCCTTACAAATTTCATTTGTTTTATTCTTTCTAAGACAACTTGTTCATTACAAGATTTACAACATCTTTCTGGAAATTTATTTAAAGGTTCTGGATTATGACTATCCATTATATTAAATATTTTT
>JBMYOR010000521.1:0-2880 GCA_049599535.1 Bacteroidia bacterium
GCATAGCAAAGGCCTTCGGGCCATGTGCATTTGCCGTCCCCGTGCTAAAACAATAATGTGGGTATTCAAGTTCAATACATATTTGTATTAATTTGGTGATGTCAAGATCGTCATAAAACTTTTCCATATCATATTGAATTGCAAAATAATGAACCAATATCATTGGCAGGCATATATTCAAATTGGCAAGGTTTTAATAATAAAGGAGAATTTATAAAGCTTTCAACAGTTTCAGTTTTAACTACAAAGGCTAATTCGGTAATGCAACAAATTCATAATAATCCTAAACTAAAAGAGTCTCGAATGCCCGTGGTCTTATCAAAAGAATCAGAGCGAGAATGGCTAAAACCAATTAAGGGTAATGATAAAGAAGGTATTAAAGAATTAATAACTACGTTTCCATCTGAATTGCTAAAACTTAAAACGGTTAAATCTTTAAGAGGAAAATCAGCAGTAGGAAACTTACCACAAGCCGAAATTGAATACCGGCATCCGGTTATTGGTTTACCGTACTATTGATTTTTTGGTAAGTTTATTGAATTAAATTATCCGAATCAAATTTTAGCTTAATGAAAAAGGTATTAAAAATCACCGTATTTGCAGTAATCGCTTTGGTTTTTGGAGCCTTTACTATTCCACAAAAAGTTCATGTAAAGTCGTTTGATTTAGGCGAAAGGCTTAATTACAAGGTAAAATATAATTTATATATCAATGTGCCGGTAGCCGAATTAGAACTAAAAGTAAGCCATAAGCTTCGCGAATTCAATGGACATGAGTGTTTACAGTTTAGTGCAACGGGTAAAACATATAAATTTTACGATAATTTTTTTCCAGTTCGTGATTATTTTAACGCTTTAGTTGATCCTGAAACTTTTAAGCCACGCGTTTTTACCAGAGATGTAAGCGAAGGTGATTATTCTAAAAAAGATTACACTTTATTTTTTCCTGAAACTCAAAAAGTAAAAACAAAAAAGGGCAATGAGTATGACGTTCCGCATGATACTTGGGATATTTTATCGGTTTGGTATTTGGCGCGAAACTTTGATTATGATCAAATGAATAAGGGCGATTCAGTAAAAATGCACACATTTATTGACAACGAAACTTACCCCATAGGGCTTCAGTATGCCGGAACCGAAGTTTTAAATACAGATTTTGGCA
This sequence comes from Bacteroidia bacterium, assembly GCA_049599535.1. GTDB lineage: Bacteria > Bacteroidota > Bacteroidia > CAILMK01 > JACPUW01 > JACPUW01. The sequence goes on from JBMYOR010000521.1 coordinate 1,162, forward strand.
AGGTAAAATGTCATATTATTAAACCACTGCTTATTGCCGGCGAAATTTTTAAAAGTGAAAGCGATATGACGCTTTGGGTAAGTGCCGACCAAAATAAAATTCCGATTGTAATTGAGTCAGGTATTTCAGTAGGCAAGGTAAGAGCAGAAATAAATGAGTATTCAGGACTTAAATATGACTTTGAATCACTTATAGAAAACTAATCAATGGTTGTGCAAATAAGTGCTTTTTATATATTCGTCGCTGATTTAACAAAAGGATAAATCAATTTTTCAAAGCATGATGCTTAAAAATTAAGTGTTTTAAAGGTAAAATTTGGCATTATGTATTTTGATAAACACGGTAATTAACAAAACAATATGAGCAAAACGGCAAATCCGCCAATCGAAAGGCCTGAACTTTTCGGACACCCAGTTGGGTTGTACATTCTTTTCTTTACAGAATTATGGGAGCGTTTTTCGTACTACGGAATGCGAGCTATTTTGGTTCTTTTTTTAATATCAAGCGTTAATGGCGATAACCCTGGCTATGGCTGGGATGAAGCTGATGCCCTGAGCCTTTATGGTACCTATACCATGTTGGTTTATGTAATGTCAATTGCAGGTGGTTTGGTAGCCGACAAATTGTGGGGGCAAAAACGTACTGTTTTAATAGGAGGTTTACTGCTTTGTGCAGGACACGGAATATTAGCCGTTGAACAAGCTTGGGCTTTTTATACCGGTTTAGGTTTAATTATTTTAGGTGTAGGCGGTTTAAAGCCTAACATTTCTACAATGGTGGGTGGTTTGTATGCGCCAGGAGACGATAGAAGAGATAATGGTTTTACCATTTTTTATATTGGAATTAATATTGGTGCTTTTTTATCAGCATTGATTGTAGGCTATGTAGGTGAAACCTTTGGATGGCATTATGGATTTGGTTTAGCAGGAATTGGTATGGTGTTGGGCCAAGCAGTTTTTATGTGGGGGCAAAAGTTTCTTAAAGGGGTAGGAGAGTCTACTAAAGATATGAACCCTGAAGAGCAAAAAGCAAAATCAAGACCGCTAACTCAAATTGAAAAAGATAGAATGATAGTAATGTTTATATCATTCTTACTTATCATAGTTTTTTGGGGTGCTTTTGAACAAGCCGGTGGCTTAATGAATATTTATACAAAGCAAAAAACTGACTTATCGCTAGGTTTTACTGTTCCATTATTAAATATGAGCGCTATACCGGCATCATGGTTTCAGTCAGTCAATGCATTTTTTATTATCACATTAGGTGTGCCAATCGCTTCGTTTTGGCTATTTTGGAAAAAGAAAGGAAAAGAATCATCGTCGCTATTAAAAATGGCAATAGGTGTAATAATAATGGGTTGGGGTTTCTTATTTATGTCAGCTGCTTCGTTACAGTTTGAATCTGAAGGTTCGTCGGCAATGTATTGGCTTGTACTGGCCTACCTATTTCATACTGTAGGTGAGTTATGTGCTTCGCCGGTGGCGTTATCATTTATTACAAAGTTGGCTCCTTTAAAATACGCATCGTTTATGATGGGCGCTTATTTTGCTGCAACAGGCTTAGGTAATAAAGTGGCAGGTTTATTAGGTGAGTGGTCAGCTTCAGCAGGTGAGCTTCAGATCTTTACCGGAATTGCAATTTTTTGTACTATAATAGGTTTGCTGGTATTAGCAATGCTTAAGCCATTAAAACGACTTACACACGGTGCCGAAGATTCTA
>JBMYOR010000522.1:0-2879 GCA_049599535.1 Bacteroidia bacterium
CAAAAGGCAAACCAAAAATGCTGATATAAAACATGGTGCTCAATGTGCTTTGGCTTGAAGAGCTGTTGTAAATATCAAGATTGTAAGCAGGGTCTAAACTCGAGATCATCATATTAGGGAAAATTCCAAGTGCAAACAAGCCGATTATAGCGCCAATAGTTAATGCTGATGATATAAAAGCCTGCATCTCTTTTCCTTTTACCAAGGTTCTTGGAATATTGAGAATCGATAAAATATTCAATAGCACAACTGCCCAAGCGAAAACCGAAACTAAGGTTTGGTGCTCAGCCACAAAGCCATGTGCTTCCCAAGGCGCTTCTACTGCGCCAAATGAGAAGTTGGCAATCATTTCGGGTTTTAAATAAAGAGTATAAGCCGTAATTGAAGTGAAAAGGATTACGAAGGCGATGTAGGCATACTTAGCCCATTTTCTAGCTTGTTCTTGTAGTTGGCCTTCGGTTTTTAGGTTAAGGTAAATAGCACCATGCAGCGCAAACATGCTCACATTAAAAACTCCAGCCAATACAGTGTAAGGCGTAATTAAATCAAAAAAGCTACCCATAAACTCTTTGTCAGCACCTATTTCAAAACCAAGTACAATATTGCCAATAGCCACACCAAATAATATGGTAGCTAAAAGCGAACCGCCAAAAAAGCTGTAATCCCACATGTTGCGCCACCATTGTTTGTCTTCTTTGCCGCGAAATTCCATGCTCACGGCCCTAAAAATTAAGGCGCAAAGCAGCATCATAAAGGGAAGATAAAATGCTGAAAACGAAGTAGCATACACATGCGGAAAAGCCGCGAAAAGCGCACCACCTGCCGTGATTAACCACACTTCGTTGCCATCCCAAACCGGACCAATTGAATTCATTAACAGCCTGCGGTTTTTGTTGCCTTTAGCAAAAAGATGCCAAATGCCCACGCCAAGATCAAATCCATCTAAAATGGCGTAGCCAATTAATAACACACCAACCAATAAATACCATACTACATTAAAATCCATAGCGCTAGAGATTTACTTTTTTAAGACCAAAAATTTGAGACACCCATTTTTCACGTTCAGGATATTGGCTTGAGCTTTCTTCCAACTCGCCGTACCCGTGTTTTATTTCTTTGTTCATCACGTAAATCCAAACCAAAAAAAGAAGCGTGTAAACAATCAGAAACATGATGAGCGAGATGCTTACTTCAGTAGCGTCAACCGATTTTGATACACTTTCTGATGTTCGTAGCAGACCATAAACGGTCCAGGGTTGGCGGCCCATTTCTGCACTAACCCAACCCAGTTCATTGGCCATAACTGGTAAAACCACCGAAAATCCGAAAATCTTCAAAAGCCACTTTTGCTGAAATAGTTTCTTTCTAAAATGAAGGAATGAGGCAAATAAAGTCAATCCAATAAAAAACATACCTAGCGCTACCATTAAATGATAGGTTTGGAAAACCACCCCCGCATTTGGCCAATCTTCTTTGGGGAATTCGTTTAGGCCTTTTACTTCGTGTTGTGTATCAAAAGCCACCAAATATGAGAGCATTCCAGGGATTTTAACTCCAAAAGTTTCCTGCGTTTCGGGGTTGGTGTAGCCCATTAGGTAGAGCGGTGCTTCTTTGCTTGTTTCGTAGTGGCCTTCAAAAGCGGCTAGTTTGGCAGGTTGGTATTCTGCAACCACATCGGCATGTTGATGACCCAATGCCAATTGGCTTAAGGAAAAAACGGTGGCTACAGCCAAAGCAATTAAGAATGAGCGTTGGGCAGCTTCAATATATTTCTTTTTTAAAAGGAAGAAAGCTGATACGCTCATCACCAAAAAAGCACCTTGAATAAATGCACCAACCAAAGTGTGGCTAAATCTAATCATAGCGCTTGGGTTAAAAACCATACCCCAAAAACTTGTGATCTGCGCCATGGCATTTACGCCTTCGCCAACAATTTGGTAGGCAACGGGTGTTTGCTGCCAGCTGTTCGCTACTACTATCCAAAAGGCGCTCATCATACTACCAACAAATACCATTATGGTTGAGAATAAGTGAAAGCCACGCGAAACTTTGTTCCAACCAAAAAGCAAAACCGCTAAAAAGCCTGACTCTAAAAAGAAAGCGAAAATGCCTTCAGCGGCTAGGGGAGAGCCAAAAACATCGCCTACAAATCGGCTGTAGGTTGACCAATTGGTACCGAATTCAAATTCTAGTACGATACCTGAAGCCACACCTACCGAAAAGGTAGCCGCAAAGATCTTGATCCAAAACTTGGTAATCTTCTCGTAAACTTCAAGTTTGGTGGTGTAATTAAGGGTTTCAAAAATTACGAGCAGCAAGCCAATACCAATACTAAAAGGAGGAAAGATGTAATGAAACATTGCGGTAAAGGCGAACTGCATTCTTGAGAGCAATTCAACGTCCATGATGAGCCGGTTTATTTGTTCGTGAGTAAATAATGAGGGTAGCAATAAGCACCAAGGCAACTAATCCAACACGTGTAACCTTTTGGGCCATTGGTTCTGCGAAAAAATCAAGTTGGAAAAGTGTTCGCTTTAACAGGCTGTAAAGCAAAGTGGCGGAAAAAACCAAAATGAAGAGTTTAGAAACTCTCTTCATAATTTCATTTATTTTAGAACAAATCTAAATAGGCGGTTTGCTATCATTCGTGATGTACATCACAGCAGGGGTAATCTTGAATTAAAATATTTTTAACATCAAAATAAGGTTATGGAATTAAATACTGATGAAACCATGGGCACCATAAACAGCCGTTATGGCACTAATACTTTTTTAGAAATAGGTAAGCTGCCCGTTTCTACAATTACAAAATAAATACCGCTTGAAAGGTTGCTTGTGCTAAAATTCATTGAGTTTTCAGACTTATTGCTCAGCAATAC
>JBMYOR010000523.1:0-2878 GCA_049599535.1 Bacteroidia bacterium
TTTTAGAAAAGCCAAATTGGAGCAATGTTGCAATAGTTTTTAAATGAACTCCCAATGGGTTTGTAGTTCCAACATAGTCTACAGGTGTAACCGTGGGCAGGCTATGCATTGCAGATCAATTTGGCCTTAATCCCAATTTATTTCAAATAAATTTTGTCAAATAAAAATTGGGGGGGGTAATTTGATGTTAATTTAAATTAATTAGTTATGGCTGTTTTATGGAGAAAATTAGTGCTTTTTACTTTGTTTTTATTGCAACTTGGATATGTAAAAGCTGATCACCTTTTCGGTGGACAAATCGAGTGGGAAATGATTAATTCTGATACTATAAAGCTTACAGGTATTTCCTATTCTGAGTGTAATGCTGCTTCTCAGGGTCGATTTAACTTCCAAATTATTGGTGATAGCTACTTTAAATATACAAGAGCTGGTGTTTCTACTGTATACAAACAAGACGTAACACCATTGTGTGCTGCAAAATGTGGCTCATGTAACTCCAATTGTTCAATAAATTATGGAGTTGTTAAAAACTATGGCTCAGTACTATTTTCAATTAAACCTTACAAACAGCAAGGTGTAAAGTGGTTGAAAGTTTGGTATTCTGATTCTGAACGAAGTGCAACGACAACCAATGTAAAAAAGGAAGAAGGGATGACATGTCTGGCAATGATCAACATAGCTGGCGGTATTGTTAATTCACCTAAGTCCACAGCAGATCCAAACATAATAAAGTGTCTCAATAAAGATGTTATTCATAATCTGAGCTCAACTATTGATAGTGATCATGATCTTTTCTATTACTTAAGTGACCCTTATTCATTCGACACATCTAAAAAGGTTACTTGGAATTCCAATTTTAATTATAATAGGCCAGTTACATTTAATGGCTTTCCTAATGCAAATGCCAGTTTACCACAAGGTTTTCATTTAGATTCTTCAACGGGTATTCTGAGATTTAGGCCACGCAGACTTGAAGAATCCTTTGCATCTATAAAAACGGTCGTAATGGAACGTGGGAAGACTAAAGCTTGGAAAACAACAGACTTTTTAATTTTAATTTTAAAATGTGCCAACAATGATGCTCCTGTTATTTCAGGCACCAATTGCCGCACGCCATCATCACAAAACTTTGATTTTATAGCCTGTGGTGGTCAGTCCAATTGTTTTTCGCTCTGTATAGATGATGCAGATCAAAACGATAGTATTTCATTAAAAAGAGTAGGAGATACCACTTTTGGTAGTTTTAATATCTATTCAAGTGGCAATGCCATTGATTCAGCAAAATTCTGTTATTCGCCAACGGTAGCGGATACGGGTAAAGAGTTTCAGTTGATGCTCAATGTAAACGACAATGTATGTCCAATACCATCAAGCAGCAATTATGTTTACAGGATTAAGGTAGTGCCATTTTATAATGTAAACCTAAGTCTATCTGTTAGTAAAATTGATAGCTGCGGAAACTATGAGCTCAAGGCCAAAGAAGCAAAAAATCAAGACATTCAAGACCTACGTTGGTATTTAAACGATACATTAGAAATTGGTCAAGGCATTGAATCGAAATACGCATTTACACAAAATGGCAGTTATAAGATTACAGCATTTCATAATGGTTGCTCAACCCAAAGCTTCGATACCACAATTACGGTAACGGGCGTAAAACCAATCTCTATTACCGAGTACCCCGATACCCTTTTATGTGCAAGCCAAGAGCTAGAACTTGAAATGAACGCAAAAGGCGGACACGGCAACTTAGACCTTCAATGGAATATTCCAAATACAATGAATGTTCTGAGCGCAGATAAGAAGAGTAATAACATTAAGCTCGGGTTTAATAAACAATCAGGTGAGCAAAATTTGGCACTTAGCTATGGAGTAACCGACAGCTTTGGATGTAAAGCAGAGCATAGAGTAAATGCAAGAGTAAAAGATTTCGAACTAAGAGCGCTTGAAGCAGACCAAAGCTATTGCCTAAATGGTGACACCGTTTTGCCATTGGCCTTGTTCAATAACCAAACAGGATGGACAGGACAAGGTGTTAGAAACGACACCTTTTTCAGCAATTTGGCGCCAAGACAAACTATAATACTTCAATACATCAATAAAGAAAACAACACTTGCATTGTTGATTCGGCTATTATCGGTAACTATGAGCCACCAACCTTAAACCTGGGCCAAAGCTTTACCATTTGCAAAGAAGCCAATGACACCCTGCTCAATGCCACACCAACCAACGGAACATGGACAGGATCGGCCATTGACAATCAAGGTAATTTCTCACCAAGCTTAGCCAACGCTGGCACTAGCTACTTAAGCTATTTTGGAACCGATAGTAATGGCTGTAGCAATACTGATAGTCTATTAATCACAGTAGTGGATTACAAACCAAGCATTACTATTACCGATACGGTGCAAACATGCCTAAACGGCGAAAACTTAGAACTCACGGCCCAACCTAAAGGCGGCCAATGGAGCGCACAAGGCTTTGGTAGTAATAATAATGAAATTAGCCTTGAGCCAAGGCTTTTCGGTACCGGAACCTACGAAGTAATTTACAGCTACAAAGACTCAAACCAATGCTCAAACGCCGATACAGCAATTGCCATCATCAATGAATTACCAAAACCAGCTTTTGAAGTTGATTCAGTAGTTTTTCAAAAAGACACGCTAGAACTGAGCAACCAAACAACAGAAATAAATACAACCAACTACACTTGGATAATTACAGGTCCACAAAATATTACTGAAACGGGTTTTGAACCGCAAATAATAATGGATAGTCTGGGTATGCATGGCATCACGCTTATTGCCACAGATGGCAAAACAGGTTGTACAGATACTTTGGCTTCAAATGATTCAGTAAAAGTGGTGCTCAATACAG
>JBMYOR010000524.1:0-2877 GCA_049599535.1 Bacteroidia bacterium
ATAGATGCTACATATGATGAAATTATTGACGAGACTGATGGTAAAATTGATGTTTTAATTAATAATGCAGGCGGTATTTTTACTGAGGCTAAAGATACCAAAGAAGGGATAGAACAAACTTTTGCTATAAATCATTTGGGCCCGTTTTTATTAACCGAAATGCTAATGACATTTTTACTCAAAAGCAAAACCCGAATTATTAATGTAAGCTCTGCAGCACATACGCAGGCCAATTGGAGTTTGCAAAACCCCGAGAGCAAAAGCGACTGGAAACCATTAATATCATACGCCAATGCTAAAATTTGTAATATTTACACTGCTAAGTATTGGGCCAATAAGTATAAAGACCAAGGTATTACTGCCTATGCATTGCATCCCGGAGTAGTTCGTACAGGGTTTGGGAATGAGTTTAATGGGGTTTTAAAAATTTTACTTAAAATTTTTCAACTATTAATGATTAGCGCTAAAAAAGGCGCTAAAACCAGTATTTATTTGGCTACTGCAAGTGATATTAGTGAGCACAGCGGTAAATATTTTGCCAAACAAAAAGTAAAAAACTGTAGCAATCTTGCTAATGATTTAGAAAAACAACAGCAATTAATAGATTACTCTAATCAAAAAATTGAAGAGATTTTGCCTAGGTAAATATCTATAACTTATGATAAGCTGGAAAGAATTCGAAAAAGTTGACATGCGTGTTGGCACCATTATAGAAGCTACACCTTTTACTGAAGCCCGCAAACCAGCCTTTAAATTGAAACTAGATTTTGGACCACAAATAGGAATTAAAAACAGCAGTGCGCAAATCACCGAGTTATACACCCCTGATGAGTTAAATGGTAAACAAATTGTAGCGGTAATGAACTTTCCACCTAAGCAAATTGGGCCATTTATTAGCGAGTGTTTGGTAATGGGTATTTATAACAAAAAAGGAATCGTTTTAATTGAGCCCAATCACCAAGTTAATAATGGTGATAAAATTGGCTAACCTTTTGCTTCCGTTCAGCAAACTTATTACCCTTTAATTTCCTACTAATCAAATCATATTTTAAGCATTTATAATCATTACAATTTGCTCAAAATGAACTGCTGCGTTTATCTATACTAATATTTACAGCTCTTTTTCTTTTGTAAAATAAATGGTTCTTACTGTACCTAAAAGCAATACCAACGCACCTAATTGATGCAGCACAGCAATACTTATTGGAACCTTATAAATTAATGTGAAAATACCAAGTAAAAACTGAATCAATACCACAACTGCTATTAGGGTATAGCTATTTTGCAGCCAAGGTGTTAATGATTTTTTTAAAGCTTCAATTTTTAACGAAATCACAAAAACAAAAATTACAATTGCTAAACTGCGATGAATAAACTGAAGAGTTGATTTATTATGGCCAATGCTATACCAAAAACTATCAATTGCCATTACCGCTGGGTGCACAAAATGACCATTCATTAATGGCCAAGTATTATGCATTAATCCTGCATCTTTACCCGCCACAAATGCTCCGTATAAAATCTGCACCAATACCATAGCTAATAAAGCAAAGTTCCAGCGTTTAAAGCTTTTAAGATTTAAAATAGTTTTTGGCACTTGATATTTTAGTTCAAGTGTTACCCAATAAATAACTGTCATTGTAACAAATGCAGTGATTAAATGAGCAGCAAGTCTAAAATGGCTCACCTCAGGTATATCAATTAAACCGCTTTTAACCATAAACCAGCCTAAAAACCCTTGCGCACTGCCTAAGGTTAAAATAAGTATCAATCTCCATAATAGCGGTTTACTTAGTTTTTTTCTAATTAAAAACCATAAAAACGGAATTATGAACACCAACCCTATTAGCCTACCAAAAACTCTGTGTACATATTCCCAAAAATATATTTGCTTGAAATCAGAAAGCTCAAAATGGTAATTATGATCTTTAAACTGCGGAGAGTTTTTATATTGATCAAAAGCATCAATCCACTCAGTTTGGTTTAAAGGTGGTAAAGTGCCCATAATTGGTTTCCAATCTACCATACTAAGGCCGCTATCGGTTAATCTAGTAATACCCCCAATCATTACCATTATAAAAACCATGATAATGCCTAAATATAACCATTTAATAATTGGCTTATAATAGTTTAGCTCTCGTTGTTTCTGGTAAACACCCATTCGGTATTATTTGATAATTCTTGATTGAATAAATAGCCATCTTCATTAAAGCCCTTAATATCATCAGGTTTAGTGATCCTATTTTTTATAATGAAAGCACTCATTGTGCCCCTTGCCTTTTTAGCAAAAAAGCTCAATACTTTATATTTACCATTTTTGTAATCTTTAAAACTTGGCTTAATAATGGTAGCTTTTAGTTTACTGGTATCAATTACGTTAAAGTACTCATCACTTGCCAAATTTATCAAGTACTCCGTTTCTAGGTCATTTAAAAAGCCATTTAGCCTTTCGGTAACTTCTGGCTGCCAAAATTCGTAAAGATTTTTTTTACGTAGTACAGGCAATTTAGTCCCCATTTCTAACCGATAGGGCTTAATTAAGTCAAGCGGTTTAAGTACACCGTGTAAGCCAGAAAGTATGCGCAAATGATTATTGGCAAAACCAATATCTTCTTGAGTAAATGATTGCACATTAAGCCCAAGGTAAACATCTCCCTTAAATGCTTGTATTGCAGGCTTACCGTTTTGAATTGTAAAATTGGTATCCCAGTTTAAAAATCTCTCCTGATTTAGTTTTGATAAATCTTTACTAATGCTCATAAGGTCGCCAATTTTTTTAGCCGACATTTTTTTGAGCTTGTTTACAATTTTTTCGCTTTTATCTAAATGCATGAGACCAACTAAGCCTTCCCAAGCTTCTAATTGTTTGGGCTCAGT
>JBMYOR010000525.1:0-2873 GCA_049599535.1 Bacteroidia bacterium
GCCACCACCAAATTTACCAGAAACAGCAATACCTATACCGGCTTGACCAGCAATGTTTGCATTAACGCTTTCAGAAGAAGTGTCAAAGATCATTCCCACAATAAATACAGTAAATACAATAAATACAACATATACAATAACAACAACATTACCACCAAATGAAAATTATATAAGACATATTAGTATTAGTACTACAACATATGAAACATTTTCATGTGAAATACCTAATTATACTTTTGATAATATTGAAATTTTGCCTGGAGATAGCCTTTTTGCCTTTGTTGAAGTTTTAATTGACCCCAATAATTTTACCAATCCATTTGTAGTTAAAGATTCGATTGTTTTCAAAAACGAGAAAAAACAAAAAGATGTAAAGCTAATCTCATGGGGGCAAAATGCGTATTTTCACTACGGAGACACCATACTTACCAATCAAACCTGGCAAAGCGATAAACCACATGTATTATATGGCGAAGTAATAGTTGGTGGCGGTGCTACTTTAACAATTAATGAATGTACTCAAGTATATGGCTATAATTTTTCGAGACTAAACATAGCACGTGGTAGCTCATTAAATGTAAATGGCACGGTAGGTTGTCCTGTTACTTTTCAAGGATCAAGAAAAGAAGAAAGATACGAAAACGAACCTGGCCAATGGATTGGCATAAGATTATTACCAGGTGCGGCAAAAAGCTTTATAAACCACGCAATTATTAAAAATGGATTTAGGGGATTAGAAGTAGACTCTATGTTACCGAGCAGAGAACCCAATTTAATTATACAAAACTCAACTATTGCAAATATGAACCTAGTTTGCTTGCTTGGTTATACTGCAAGTATTTCAGCTATTAATTGCGAGCTCATTAATTCATGCGAGTATCTTTTTGTTGGCGAACTCGGTGGTAATTACAACTTTACTTATTGCACCTTGGGTAATTTTCAAAAAAGCTGTGTTAGAAATAAACCATCGGTGTACTTAAGTAATGCCGATTATGAAGATGCAAACAGTGTTGTTTATGAAAACCCACTCGATTTTAGTTTTGTAAACAGCATTATTTACGGTTCTCAAGAAAATGAAATTGGTGAAAATTATTCAGGCAAGGGAGCAATTTCTGCAATACTTAGCCATAATCTCATGAGAACAGAAATTGAAGAGTTCAACGTTAATAACAATCTATTAAATATAGACCCTTTGTTTGTTAATAGTGCTGAATTCAATTATCAGCTCGACTCATTATCGCCAGCTGAAGGCAAAGCCATACCTGTAAATGGTATAAAAACTGATTATTTTTTAAACACACGAGACCCCAATAATCCTGATATTGGTGCTTTTGAAAAACAGGATTAAACAAATTGTTCATTTTCAAGTCAATTGATGCCTTTTTAAGCGCTTATTTTCGTTTTACCAAAAACTAAGTAATGGTAAAAATCGGTGTACTTGGTGCCGGACATTTAGGTTCAATTCATTTAAAGCTTTTAAAGCAAATTCCGCAGTTTAATCTTGTTGGGTTTTATGATCCTAATTCCGAAAAGTCTCAAAAAGCTGCCCTTGAATTCGGTATCAAATCGTTTAATAGCATTGATGAACTCATTGATAATGTTGATGCCGTTGATATTGTTACGCCCACCCTATCGCACTACGATTGCGCCGTAAGTGCCATCAGAAAATCAAAACACATTTTTGTTGAAAAACCCCTAACCAATACCGTTCAAGAAGGTAGGTCTTTATTACAGCTATCATCTGAAGCCAATATTATAGGTCAGGTGGGTCATGTAGAGCGATTTAATCCAGCTTTTTTAGCCGCCCAAAAATATGATCTTGATCCAAAGTTTATTGAAGTTCATAGACTATCTGAATTTAACCCAAGGGGAACTGATGTACCTGTGGTTTTAGATTTAATGATACATGATATTGACATTGTGCTAAGCCTAGTAAAAGCTCGAGTTAAAAGTATTAATGCCAGCGGAGTACCTGTAATTAGCGAAACTCCCGACATAGCCAATGCCCGTATTGAGTTTGATAATGGTGCAGTTGCTAACCTTACGGCCAGTAGGGTTTCATTAAAAAAAATGAGAAAAGCACGTTTTTTTCAAAGAGATGGATACATTTCAATTGATTTTTTAGATAAAAAAGTTGAAGCTTTTAGATTGGGTGATGGTGAACTCTCAAAAAGCCCATTTAGTTTTGAAATTGATCCGTTTAATAATGGTAATAAAAAGGTATTAAGTTTCGAATCACCGGCCGTTCCTGAAGTAAATGCTATTAAATATGAATTAGAGCTATTTGCTAAAAGTATTATTAACCAAATTCCGCCACCTGTAAGCCTTGAAGATGGATATAATTCATTAGAAGTGGCTCATCAAATTTTAAACAAAATTGAGCTTACACATGCAAAGTATTAAACTTTTTTTACCAGCGCTTTTTACACTCCTTATTATTACTACATCTTGCGAAATAATAAACCCTGATGAACCTATTCCTTCGTACATAAAAGTAGATAGCTACGGGGTAAGCACCGATTATATTTATGAGGGAAGCGCTAGGCAAGATATTAATGATATTTGGGCAGTGCATAACGGACTTGTGCTAGCTACTGTACCTATGCCATGTACAATACCAATTTTGCAAGATAAAAGCAATATTGTAACACTATACCCTGGTATTAAAGTAAGTGCTACAAGTACAAATCGTAAAATTTATCCATTTTTTGATGGAATTGATGTAGAGCTTGATTTTGATAATAAAGGCTCAATTACAACAGTAAACCAAGAGCAGTTAATTTTTAAATACAAAGAGAATTTGAACTTTTTATGGCTCGAAGATTTTGAAAGTGACACCTATAGCATTCAAAAAGTTAATAACGACTCAGCGC
>JBMYOR010000526.1:0-2871 GCA_049599535.1 Bacteroidia bacterium
GGTTTCGGCTTCAGCAAAATCAGATTTGCTTAAAATGTCATCGTATTTATCGGAGTGGTTTTCTTTTGCATAGTCAAGGCTTTCTATGCAGTAGCGCATGCACCAATTGGCTAGGTAGTTGGTGTACCAGTTGTTGTTTACATTGTTTTCAAACTCATTTGGACCCGTAACGCCAAGCATTACATATTTCTCATGATTGGTGCTCCAGTTTACGCGCTGCGCCCAAAAACGAGCGATTCCAATCAATACGTCAAGACCATATTCAGCTAAATAGCCTTTATCGCCAGTGTAATTTACGTAGTTGTAAATGGCGTGGGCAATGGCTCCATTACGGTGTATTTCTTCAAAGGTGATTTCCCACTCGTTGTGGCACTCTTCACCATTAATAGTTACCATTGGATAAAGCGCCGCGCCGCAGGTAAATCCTAACTTCTCAGCATTTTCAATGGCTTTTTGCAAATGGTTGTGGCGGTAAACCAATAGTTGACGTGCAATTGATGGTTCAGCTGTTGCTAAATAGAATGGTAAGCAATAAGCTTCGGTATCCCAATAAGTACTTCCACCGTATTTCTCACCGGTAAACCCCTTAGGGCCAATATTTAGTCTTTCATCTTCGCCAGTGTAGGTGTTATACAACTGAAATATATTGAAACGAATGCCTTGCTGTGCAGCCACATCGCCTTCAATTTGAATGTCACATTCAGCCCATTTGGCTATCCAAGCATCTTTTTGTTCTTGCTCAAGCGTTGCAAAACCTTTTGCTGTAGCTACGCTCAACACTTCAAAAGCATCTGTTAAAATGGCGGTTCTCTCATGGTTTAGCGACGAAAGAATGCTTACCGTTTTGGTGATGTTAACTGTGTTGCCAGCCTTTGGAGAAACCACATAAGCTTGGCCAATTTGCTTATCGGCCGATACTTCGTGAAGGGGCTCAACAAAGCACTGTCCATTGCATTTAATCTCGGTATTGCAAGCGGCAGTCACTAAGAATTCTGTTTTCTTGGTTTTGCCAACTATACCAAAGTCGTTGCCGTTTTTACCTCTCGTTTCTTCAGTCCAAAACTTCTCATCGTAGTTAGAATCCTGATTTACAATATCAAAATCAAGAAAACTTACCACTTCAATTTTAGTGTCAACACTAGGTGTAATTTCATACTGTAAAGCACCCAACTCACTGTTTGCTATACTGCAAAACCTTCTTGTTTTTACTTCTATATCAACACCGTTTTTAAGTTTGGCATTAAAACTTCGGTAAAGAATACCTTCTTGCATATTAAGCTCGCGCCTAAAGTTGCTTACTTCGCAATTATTTAAATCAAATACTTCATCGTTGATTTTGATGTGTAAACCAATCCAATTTACATTGTTGAGCACCTTAGCAAAATACTCAGGGTAACCATTCTTCCACCAACCTACTCTAGTCTTGTCAGGATAATAAACACCACCAACGTAGGTGCCTTGCAATGTTGGGCCGGTGTAGGTTTCTTCAAAGTTTCCGCGTAGGCCCATAAAGCCATTACCAAGGCTCATTAAGCTTTCGCTTACCAAATTATATTCAGGCTTTAAACCTTCTTCAATAATGCTCCACTCGTTGTGAATGATGTAATTTTTCATATTTGGTTAATCTTCGAAATGCTTTAAAATGGTATTTAGGTTAATATCGTTAAATCCAGGTATTACAAGGTTGGCATGGCCTAAGTTCTCATAGCTCCCTACACCAACTGAGTTAAACCCACCAGCCTTTGCGGCATCAACTCCTTTTGGTGCATCTTCAAACACAATGGTTTGCCAAGGTTCCACATGCATTTCTGCTGCGCCTTTTAAAAACACTTCAGGATCCGGTTTACCATTGGTGGTCATTGTGCCATCAATTAGTGAATCTAAAAAGGTGCTTATTCCTAGCTTTCTTAAAATTAGGTTGGCGTTTTTGCTGGCTGAGCCAACCCCAACTTTAAGTCCCTTTTCTCCTATTTCAGCGAGAAACTCCTTAACTCCGGGTAGCAGATCATTTGGACTCAATTGATCGCACAGCTCTAAATAATGCGCATTTTTTGAAGCCAAGGCTACTTCCTTCTCTTCATCAGAAATATGAATATTACCCCACTCCAAAATCTTATCTAAAGAATCTACACGGCTAACGCCTTTGAGTTGCTCGTTTTGAGCTACCGAAATATCAGAACCTAAATCGTTTGCTAACTTTTTCCATGCTACAAAATGGAAACGAGCGGTGTCAACTAAAACACCATCAAGATCAAAAATTACAGCTTTTATCATGCTTGATTTACAGTTTGTCTGTGAAACTCTACTAAACTCTCAATGGGCTTTTTAACAATTCTACCCAATGTAATTCCCCTTTCGGTACAAGCTTTTTGTAGTGTGTTTTTAAAGTAATAAGCAATTGAACCTACAAAGTGAACGGGTACGGTTTTATAGGCATCAAAACGCATAACATGTATCTCTAAAAATCGGCACATGCCTTCATACACCAAATCTTGAACATATTGCTCGGCTCTATGGGCTGAAATTAGCCTCATAAATTGCGATATGTACACATTAGCGTGGGGTTTCATGTACACATTTTTAATAATTACATCTTTATCGAGCTTGTAAATATCTCGTAATTCAGCCGCCATGGCTTTGGGCAAATTGCCATATAAATAATCTGCTAAAAGCCTTTTACCAAAATAGGTTCCGCTGCCTTCATCGCCCAAAACGTAACCTAAGCCAGATATTATGGTATGAGTTTGAACCCCATCTGAATATGCTAAATTACTACCAGTACCCAATATGCAACTTATGCCCGCATTATGCCCTGCTGTGGCTCTTACCGCAGCTGTTAAATCATGGTCTACGTGTACCTGTGCATTGGTG
>JBMYOR010000527.1:0-2866 GCA_049599535.1 Bacteroidia bacterium
TCAATTTGCTTATGAGTATAGTAATTGGGTTCAACCAAATGGGATTTTAAGATTTCATCAAGATTCGGTGAGTTATGAAGTAACAAATTCTAGAAGCCTTAGGTATTGGAATTCAATAAGCAATCAATTTGGCGAGTTGTTGTTTTATGTAGAGGGTAGAAAAGTGTATAACTATTTAGATGAAGTAATTGGCGACATAGGTTTCCATGTTTCTTATTTTGATAAAACTCTAATTGTTCCTAAGCCATACCAAAGCAATACGTATTATGTGTTTTTCACAGGAGTAAATTTTGGGTATTTAGAAGTGAATATGTCAGAAAACAACAACCAAGGGCTTGTAACTTCTAAAACCATCTTAATTGACGATAAAACAAAATATCTATATAGTAGGCCCATTGCAATAAAAAAGGAGAACAGTGAAGAATATTGGTTGCTTTTTGGTCATCATGATAGTTTAGTTTTTAATCCCATACTCAACGTTTACTCCATTGAGAACTCAAGAGTTGTTAAACACTCGCAAAGGCTTGGTAAGGATTTTAATTATGGAGATAAAGTCACTTATTTATCTCCATATATGTGGTACGAGACTTTAAATTTTAGTCCACAAGGCAATTATATTACCTGTAATTATGGGGCAGGGGGAAATCAAAAGGACCTACTAATTCCATTTGACAAAAAAAATGGCGAAATAGGCAACATCAAATTTGCTTTTCATGTAGTAGATAATAACTCTAGTTCTGGTGCAAGTCCTTTCCATTCAAAAATTAGTCAAGATGAAACGACTCTGTATATTTCAGATCATAAAAGCTTAAGTAGAAATAAAAACTTTGAGCTGTATTGCTTCGATTTGGGTTTAGATAGTGCTGAAGTTCTTAAAAGCAAAAAAACTCTTTTAACCTATGGAAAGCGCTATGGGATTGAATGGACACCCAATAAGACCCTTTTAATTGGTGAGCAAAATGAGCTTTTAAATCCTTTTGCAAACTCCGATAGTCTCATTTTTAAAAGTAAAGACCAATGGAATTATTTTAGATACGGCGTACCTAATATTGCCTATCCGATTCAGTATACAAATGACTCTTTTGTAAAATTCAATCTAGAAGTACAAGGCAATTGTATTGGTGATGAAACTACTTTAAGTCTTGGCGATGATGTGCATTTCAATTCAGTTTTTTGGAAATTTGGAGATGGACGTGTTGAGCTTACCAATGGCGGTGAAGTAAAGCATAAATACAGCAAATCAGGTGAGTATTTTGTTGAAATAACCGTTGATTATTATGATTATAAATACACCATTTACAGAAAGGTGATTATAAATGGCGGAGATCCATTAAAAGACTTTGAATTTGAGATTTGCAAGGATCCAATTCAAGTCTCTACCGACTCATTAGCGGATTCGATTAAATGGCAGGGTAAAATCGTTGACGCCCACTTTGAGTTTGACCTTAACCAAATTGGCTTGAATTACGTAACAGGGTTTTATAAAGGCTGTAGCATAAAGGATTCTCTGTTAATTTCAAAAATGGATTCGCTGGAATCGCTTTCTATTACTGCTGACACCTTTTGTTTAGGTGATTTTGGAGAATTGAGCATAAATGGACTAAGAGAAAATAGAAACTGGACTTTCTTATGGTCAAATGGCTCTAGTAAAGGCGCAATTTTGGTGAATGATACAAACGAATACTCTGTTACCCTAAATGATGGATGTTATGGTTATCGTCACTTTGCAACCGGAGCGCAATTCCCTGTAAATAAATCTTTTATACTAGGAGACAGTGTTATTTGTGAGCCTTTAGGATTAAAGTCGGTTTTGAGAGTAAATGATTCATCATTAAATTTTACGTGGGTTGGATTAGAATCAAATAAAGACTCCATAATTGTGCACAACGAGGGTGTATATATTTTGCAAACAACTGATGAACACAATTGCAATTATTTCGATTCAATAAGAATTACTGAAAACTGCACGGCAGAAATATTTATTCCAAATTCATTTTCTCCTAATAATGATGGCTTAAACGATTTGTTTTTCCCGTATTCGCAGCTTCCTATTTCATATAACTTACGGATTGTAAATCGCTGGGGGCAGTTGATATTTAATGCCAATACTCCTTGGAATGGTAGTTTTAAAGGTGAAATTGTACCTAATGGAGTTTATGTTTTTCTATTAACCATTAATTCGGGCAACGAAGAATCTTTTATTAAAGGTAATGTCAATGTTATAAGATAAATTAAACGTCATTTATGTATCTACCTTTGCGCCATGCAAACCATTTCTCAAGCGCGAATTCTTCAAAAATTAGGCATAGAAAAGCTAAACGCCATGCAGCACCAAGCCATGAAAGCCATTGGTTCAGGTGTTGATATTCAGCTGCTTTCGCCTACAGGAACGGGTAAAACACTCGCTTTTTTGCTTCCTTTGGTTTTAAAACTTGCATCAGAGAGTTTAGAAGGCAACACGCCCAAATTGCGCATGTTGGTTTTAGCACCTTCTAGAGAATTGGCCCAACAAATTGAGCAAGTGGCCAAAGCCATGGGCAGCGGACTCAAAGTAAATGTGGTTTATGGCGGAAGGCAAGTTGCCAAAGACAAAGATGAGCTCAAGCAAGATCCTGATATTTTAATTGGAACACCCGGAAGAGTAGCTGATCATTTTAGAAGAGAGACGGTAGATTTTTCGGGTATAGAATATCTTGTGCTCGATGAATTTGATAAATCGCTTGAAATTGGCTTTGAAGGTGAAATGAAAGAGATTATTTCGTCATTAGGTGGCTTAAAACAAAGGCTTCTTACTTCGGCTACACAGCTTAACGATATTCCCGAATTTGTTGGATTGGGGAAGCACGATCATCTCAATTTTTTAGAC
>JBMYOR010000528.1:0-2860 GCA_049599535.1 Bacteroidia bacterium
GTTTTGCCATGCAACAGTGTGCAGCCGTGGCCCATATTATTTATTATAGCAAGTCTTATTTCATGCGGCTTTTCACTTATTATAGTTACGGCCATGTACTCTTCAACTCCATCAATTATAAAGTCAACGGTACGCGATGCCACAAAGTAGGTAAGTACGGCATAAAGGGCTACTTCAATTGAGAGCACATAGGTTGAAACACTAAAAATTAGAATATTAAACAGCAATATGATTGTGCCAACAGTGGTATTGGTTTTTCTACTAAGAAAAATGGCGAGTACTTCGGTGCCGTCAATTATAGCACCGCCCCTAATGGCAAAGCCAATTCCGGCGCCTAAAAATATGCCGCCAAATACCGCAACAAGGGTTTTGTCAGTTGCAATAGTGCCCACGGGTACTAGGTATAGGGCCAACGAAAGCAAGCCTATGCCCAAAATGCTCTTAAAGGCAAAGCGCGTACTAATGGTTTTAAAGGCCATAAGTATAAAAGGTAGGTTAATTACCAAAACAAGAAGGGGGAGCGATAAATCGGTGAGTAGGTAAATAATGAGCGAAATACCCATTACGCCACCATCAATAAATTCGCTGGGAATTAAAAATCCCTTAATACCAATGCATGCACAGGCAATTCCTAAAAGCAAGAACAAAAAATCGCCTATTGAGTGTTTTATTTTGGTATAGTTTCTCTTTTTTCTATTGTGGTTTTTAGATACACGAAAACTTATCCTTTTCCTAAAGTTAGTTTTATTATTAAATAGATTTTGTACAAAAGGATTCATATAACATGCATTAAAGATTAATCAAGCTATATGTTTGGGTTTTATGTATAAATAAAGTTAAATGCTTTTTTTTAAAAAGCATTACATAATCTAATATATTGATGTGCTTGTGGCCAAAATGCTTTCTTTTATTTTTGATTTGATTAATACTATTGAATGAGTTTTATCAAAGATCTTTTTAAGCGCCGAGAATTTTTAAATCCTTCAATATTTAATGATGAAACGGCCGAGCGAACGAGTTGGCATCCTTTAAAACGTGGTGGAGCAAATTTTAGAACGCATAAGATTTCAGACATAGAAGGTTTTGAAATATCTTTCGTACCTACTATGTTGGCATATTTAATGCCTTTGATTTTCTCTTTTAGCGGGCTAATACCACTTTATATGTATTTTACTGATGATGCATTAAGAGAGAATATTTCGGGTTTTATGTATGTAATCCCTTTTATTCCTATGGTTATGGGAGTAGTTCTATTTAAAAAGTTTACTAAAAAAATTGTTTTTAGTGGTACTGAAGGTCTTTTTTATAAAGGCCGAAAACCTGAAATGCCACCTACAAAGGGTTCTAAAAACTTTGCCTTATTAAGTGATATTTATGCGCTACAAATAATACGCGAAAGGGTTAGGAGTAGTAAATCTTCATATAATAGTTTTGAGCTGAATTTGGTACTTAAAAACGGTGATAGACTAAATGTAATTGACCACGGTAATTTAAAACGATTGAGAGAAGACGCCACGAAATTGGCTGAGTTTTTAAAAGTGCCCGTATGGGATGCATCTGAGTATAGGGTTTAAATTGAAATATAGGGTATCGGGAGCTGTACCATGTAGTCAAAAAAATGGGCTTTAGCCTACAGGGGGGGTATCATTGAAAAGAAAAGTGTAAATGACGCAAGTTGATTTTAGTGGCTTTTGTAGGTTTTAAAAAAAAAGTAGATTTTAACCCAACCCTTTAAAAGTGCTCACTCGTTTATACGTTAGCCGCTTTTAAGCATGAATAAAAAACTATATAAAATAGTACAAGGTTGCCTTAAAAACAACCATAGGAGTCAAGAGAAGCTTTATAGTTACTTTTTTAACGATATGTTTAATCTGTGCTTTAAAATGCTAAAAAATGAAGATGACGCACTTGAAGTGTTAAATCAAGGTTTTTTAAAAGTATTTACAAAGCTTGATCGATACAAAGTTGGTGGTCCGTTTTCAGGTTGGGTTTACCGAGTTATTTATTACACCGCGCTTGATTTTATAAGAGCAAGAAAACAAACTAATGCAGAAATCAGCGAGGCAATTGAGTACTCTTATTTTGATCATCAAATTGACTTTGCTTTGCAGCTCGAAGATATTAAATCTGTAATTGAACAATTGCCTAAAGCTACTAAATTGGTATTCGAACTCTATGCAATTGAAGGCTATAAACATCATGAAATAGCCAAAAAGTTGGAAATTAGCGAAGGAACATCAAAATGGCATTTGTCAAAAGCACGTGAATATTTAAAACCTATTCTAATAAATGATTACAAAGAATTTTTGTCTAGCTACACACCTAATAATCTAAAAACCGCATAATGCAACAACATAAGTTCAGTGAAAATAAAATGAACGACCTTAAAAAACGCGGTTGGAGTGATATGAGCAAAAGGCTTAATGCTCATATGCCTGTAAAGCAAAATGCCTTATGGAAAAAGAGGATACTTTTATTATTACTTGCTCTGTTACTTGTTTTGGGAGGCATTAGAATTGGCCAAAGTACTTGGTTTAATAAGAGAGCGTCTATTGCTTTTGATAACTCATCTCATAAAAATATTAACCAACCTGTAATAAATGTACCTAACCCAGTAATGATTAAGGGAAATGATACTGTAATTAAAAAGTATACAGGAGTCAATGATTATGGTAAAAGTAGAGATGTTGGGAGAATTGCTAAAAACACTTTTGGTAAAAATGGTGAACATAATATTAAAAAAGAAAACTTAGTTGATTTAGATGAGCCTAAAAGTAAAGATGAATGGTTTAATGAACTGGAATATTATCAAATATCACAGCCAAGCCTAAAAGGTGATCAATTTAGGCAAATAGAGCAT
>JBMYOR010000529.1:0-2857 GCA_049599535.1 Bacteroidia bacterium
ATACCTAAGCAAAATACTGCCTATACTTTTAATAATTTCGGCATCAATAAAAATTACAAATGCGCAACAAAACCTAACCCAAACTATAAGGGGCAAAATTGTTGATGTAGATACCAAATCGCCGCTGTTGGGTGTAAATGTAATAGTGATTGGATCTAACCCATTTATAGGTGCCAGCACTAACATAAACGGAAATTTTAGACTTGATAATGTACCTATAGGAAGAGTTGATTTGAAGCTCACAATTATGGGCTATGAAGAAAAAATAATGCCTAATTTACTTTTGAGAAGTGCTAAAGAAATGGTGCTAAACGTTGAAATTACGGAGTCGGTAACCCAAATAAACGAAGTTGAAATTACAGCCAAAAAGCACAAAGCCGAAACCTTAAACGAGATGGCACTTACCAGCGTAAGAACTTTTTCGGTTGAAGAAACAAGTAGATACGCGGGTAGTTTTAACGATCCCGCCCGCATGGCTTCAAACTTTGCCGGGGTAACTGCAGATGCCGAAGGAGACAACTCAATAGTAGTTAGGGGCAACTCGCCAAAAGGGATTAAATGGCGAATGGAAGGCGTTGAGATACCGAACCCAAACCACTTTAGCGATGAAGGAGCAACCGGTGGCCCCATAAATGCTTTAAATGCTAATGTTTTGGCTAATTCTGAGTTTCATACCAGCGCTTTTGCCCCTGAGTACGGAAACGCCTATTCAGGTGTTTTAGATATATCATTGCGCAAAGGAAATAATGAACAGCGCGAGTATGCTTTTTCTGCAGGCGTATTGGGCCTTGATCTTACCGCTGAAGGCCCGTTTGCTTCAAATTACGAGGGGTCGTATTTAATAAACTATCGCTACTCAAGTTTAGGCCTGCTCGATGATGCCAATATAGTTGATTTTGGCGGTATTCCTAGATACCAAGATGCTGCATTTAAAATGGTACTACCAACCAATAATGCAGGCCATTTTACAGTATTTGGACTATGGGGATCGAGCAATATAAACGAGAGTTATTCAGAGATTAAAGAAGGGGTAGAAAAAGATGTTTTTAGAAGTACTTATGGCGCCTATTTAGGTACCCTTGGTTTAACCCATGCCATTACCCTTGGCAAAAAAGTTTATGTGAGATCAGCCATTTCAGCATCAAAAAACGGCAGTGTATACCACCAAGATGTAATTCAAGACGATGGTACTTTTTTAACCGATTACAAAGATAATTTGGGCAAAAAATCACTGCGATTTCAAAGTATTATCAATTACAAACTCAACTCAAAAAACAAATTCAAAATAGGTGGTTTTTATACACAGCATTATTACGACTTGTTTTCAGAATATTGGCGTTATGATAAAAAAACATGGGAAAACGATTTTAAAGATAAAGGAAATGCTGGTTTTGCTGAAGCTTTTGCAAGTTGGAAATTTAGGCCAAACCCATTGCTCACATTAGTTTCTGGTTTGCATTATTCTCAATTTTTACTCAACAACGAATCAATAATAGAACCAAGAGCAAGTTTGCGCTATCAGTTTTTACCCAAACAGTTTTTTACACTTGGCTATGGCAAGCACAGCCGATTAGAATCAATGCTTACCTATTTTGCCAAGCAGCAACTTGCCAATGGCACACAAATCACCCCCAACCAAAACCTAAATATGACCAAATCGCATCATTTTGTAATGGGGTACGAAAACCGTTTAACTCAAAATGTAAACTTAAAAATAGAAGCTTATTATCAGCATCTGTTTGATATTCCGATTTACAATTCACCCAGCAGCAGCTACTCTACTATTAATAGTTATGATAGCTACACCGGGTATAAACTAATAAATGAAGGAACAGGACGAAACTATGGTCTAGAACTAACTTTAGAACGCTTTTTCTCTAAAGGCTATTATTACCTTTTTACAGGTTCGTTATACGAAAGCAAATACACCGCTAAAGATGGAATTGAACGTAATACAGCATGGAACGGAAATTATGCTACCAACCTATTATTGGGTAAAGAATGGAAAGTTGGAGCCGATAATAAAAACAAAAGCATTGGTTTTAATACCAAATTGATGCTTTTAGGCGGTAAAAGATTTACGCCTATTTTACTTGAAAAATCAATTGAAATGGGTGGCACTGTTAGAGATCTTGCCAACAGATATAGCGAAAAGGGAGACGATATTTTTCAAGCCAATATAGGCCTTACTTATCGCAGTAATAGAGCTAAAACTACACATGAATTTAAAATTGATATTCAAAACGTTACTAATAATCAAGCAGTAATAAATGAATACTTTAACCCATATACTAATAAAATTGAATCTGGGCACCAATTGGGTTTTATACCAAATATTGTTTACAAAATTGAATTTTAATTTTTGTGGTTAGTTTATTTAATCCGCTTGTTGCTCATGCAATAAGCGGATTTTAGTTATTTATATTTCTGTTTTTTTAAAATGTTACACTTTTCCAAATAAAACCACTTGTAGCAATAAAAACTAGGTTTACCTACAAAACCCCAAATTAAAAGTAGCACGTATTGGCGGGTGGGTATTTTTTCGTCATTTTAACTCTTCAATTTCTGTTTTATTAAAAGGCTTTTTTTCTAGCCTAAAATCTATTAAAACGCCCACTTACAAACTACATGCTTACCATTTAAATCAACTTGCCAACAAGCTAAATATTTTATTTAGCTTGTTTTCTAATTGTTCAATTGTAAGTAAAAAGCCCAATTGTTTCCAACGGGGATTTTAGATTTTGAATCTTGCGCTCGATTTGTTCAATAAACCTAAATTCATTATTAGAATTAATGTTTCCCCGTTTTTGTACCATTAAAAAATTTAATTCACATCCAAAACTTGCGTAAAGCTCTG
>JBMYOR010000530.1:0-2856 GCA_049599535.1 Bacteroidia bacterium
TATATGAGTGCTTTTAGGGCTGAGTTAAACCTGGGCGCATTAGCATTTACTTACAGCTATTATCCAAAACCAACAAGCCAAATAGTTGATGAAGGCAAACGAGTTGACTTTATGCAACATTTATTGGGCATAAAAATGTATACATCGTATTAGTTTGAAACTACGGTACCAATGGCTTCGCCTTGTACCAATTGTTTTAGGTTTCCGGTGGTGTTTATATCAAAAACTACAATGGGCATTTCATTTTCTTTACACATGGTAAAGGCGGTCATATCCATTACGTTTAATCGCTTTTCGTAGGCTTCGTCAAATGATATTACTTCATACTTTTCAGCTTCAGGATCTTTCATAGGGTCTGCAGTATAAATACCATCAACCTTAGTGCCTTTAAGTAAAACATCTGCATTAATTTCAACAGCTCGCAATGCTGCGGCAGTATCTGTAGTAAAGTAAGGATTACCCGTGCCTGCGCCAAAAATTACTACTCTGCCTTTTTCCATATGCCTTATGCTTCTTCTCCTAATAAAAGGTTCGGCTACTTCAGATATGTTTAAAGCGGTTTGTAATCTGGTATAAACGCCAATTTTTTCAAGTGCACCTTGCAGCGCCATGCCGTTCATTACTGTAGCTAGCATGCCCATGTAGTCGGCCTGAGATCTTTCAATTAAACCATCTTTGGCTGCTTGCATACCTCTAAAAATATTGCCGCCGCCAATTACAATGCCTACTTGAACGCCAAGGTCAACAATGGTTTTAATTTCTTCAGCATAATGGCTCAAAGCATTGGTTTCTATACCAAATTCACTTTTGCCCATTAAGGCTTCTCCACTTAGCTTAAGTAATACGCGTTGAAACTTCATCTCTTGAATTTGGAAAGCAAAGAAAGGTGTAAAAAATGGAATTTTAGAACTGTGCATCACTAAATGTAAAAATAGTAAGTGGCCCTATGTGATACACTTTAGCCTATTTGGTGCCAATAATGTGATTGATTGTTTTATAAATCAACCCCTTAGCCATTTAATAGCGGTTTGCTTTATTGAATAACAAAAAAATAAGTGGTAATTAATGCAGTTGCCCTGTAAAGTTAAATTAGCGGTTAATGCATTTGCTACATCAACCGCTAATTAATGTTTTGTTTAAGGGGGGAGTTTAGTGTAGTGCCAGTATTACGTTAAATCAAGGTTATTAAAGCCATTGAGTTGGGTATTTTAAAATTGATTTCAATCAAGCTTACCATTAAAAAGTATTTAGGCCCTAGTGCAATTGTTTGTTCTTCCTTCTAACTTCCCCAACCATTAAAAAAACAAGTTCGCTCTTACTTGGGGGAAGTTGTAAATCCCGTTTAACTCGATAGATGGTAGGAATGGGTTAAGTGCGGAGCTTTAAACAGGTTTTGAATGTGTATTAAAGTTAGTTGTGGTATAGGTTATGGGTAGCATTTTTTATAATATGTAATTCAAAAGGTTTATAAGAACTTGCACATTAGTTTAATAGTGGTTTCAGAAATGATGCCACAAGATATTTCGATGGCATGAATTCCATCGTTTTTGATTAGTAACAAGAGATTTCAATCGGGTGCACTAAGGATTAAATAAGCGGAAAACTCAATTTTTGACTTTAGGGTACAACTCCCGATTGCTCTATTCGTTTATTTCATTCACAATTTTGATAATCGTTTTATTAAATAGCTCGGGCTCTTCTTCCGGTGGTTCATGCCCTGAGTTTTCAAACCATATAAACTCTTTTTTAGGGGCATTTAATGTTTTAAGGTGTTTTTCAGCAACTACTCCTGGCAAATTCCAATCATGCTTGCCCGCCATAAAATAAGTGGGCACATCAATGGATTTTATATGTGTTAGGTCTGTTTGAAACTGTTGGTCGCCAAGTCTTGAGTAGGTATAATAAAATACATCAAACCAATTATAATCTTTGTAATCTTCATAATAGTGTTCTGCCTTTTCTATCTCTTTTGCAATACTTGGGTTTAGTATAGTGCCATTATAATCAACCAATAGTTGGTACTTACTCATAAAACAATCTAAAACTGTATTACAAACTGAAGTGTCTTTTTGGTCAATTAAATCGAGTTGCTTTAATACTGCCGTATCTTGCTTTTGCTGCGCTTTTTGTCTTAACCATTGCATAGATATATCCCAATTATCTTGTGCGTTAATAATTTGAGAAACACCAAAATAGGCGTGGTAATCTTCAGGATATTTATCGGCTAAATTGAGACCTATTACACTGCCGTATGAAAAACCTAATAGAAATATTTTATCTCTATTAAATTTCTTTTTTAAATATTGGGTGAGCTCATGTGCATTGCTAATTAGGCTTTTTACCGATAAATTTTTGGGGTTAGGGTTGTTTAAATAGGATTTGCCACACCCAGGTTGATCCCAAGAAACCACCATCATTTCTTTAGATAATTGGGAGTTGAAATACCTTAAATGTGGTGTTTGTGGCCAACCTGGCCCGCCATGCAAAAAAAGCAAAATAGGCTGCTGCTGATTTGCTCCGGTTATTTCAATATACTGATCTTCTCCGCCAAGTTGTATAAATGTTTTT
Organism: Bacteroidia bacterium; assembly: GCA_049599535.1. Taxonomy (GTDB): domain Bacteria; phylum Bacteroidota; class Bacteroidia; order CAILMK01; family JACPUW01; genus JACPUW01. The sequence goes on from JBMYOR010000530.1 coordinate 2,569, forward strand.
TCATTAATAGGCTCAGTTGTGTTTTCAGCATTGGTGGTTGTGTTTTTCTTCTCAGTTGATTGGCATCCGATTAAAACAATTAGTAATAAGAAAAGGTAAATATTTTTCATTGCATTGTTTTTGTCGTCTTCAAATTTAAATTAATGTTAATTTAATCTTTTTAAGCCTGATTTAATTGCACTTAATGCGTTCAGTTACTCGGTATAAAGCAGTCTGATGGGTTAAATAATACAGTTTATCTACTTGACATTCGCAAGCTTGGTCAGACAATGTAAAACTCACAATTCT
>JBMYOR010000531.1:0-2850 GCA_049599535.1 Bacteroidia bacterium
TTACTTTTTCAGCTTCAGTTTCGTCAAAATGCTTTACAATGTCTCTTAAGTCTTTAAGCTCTTTTTTAGGGAACCTTATAAGTTGAGGCAAGGGCATTTCACATAGAGCAGTAAAGTACTCTATCTCAACCATAAGCCTGTATTTTATTAAGGCATACTCTGAGAAATAGTTTTTTAGCTCTTTGGTTTTTGATTCGTATCTGCCATCTATGGGCGAAATTGCAGTTAAACTCATAGTCTTTAAAAATTACCTAAATGTGTGCTTGTGATACATATTTGTGTATTGTCAAATGTACCAACAATTGATGTTAATTTAATATTTATGATTCAATAAAATCATCAAAAACAGCTCATTTGCACACATTCTAATCCACAGTTCAATTTAAGTATCCACAAAATGAATTATTCAATTTGGCAAATGTTTGAAAAGTGTACTTTAGCGCACTATTTTAAAATGAGTAATAACCATTTACTTGCTTTAAGATTAAACTAATTGTTTGTAAATCAATTAATTAATGGGAAGAATTATATCTTTTGCCAACCAGAAAGGGGGAGTAGGTAAAACTACTTCAGCCATTAATCTGGCCACAAGTTTTGCAGCACTTGAGTATAAAACACTCCTTGTTGATGCCGATCCTCAGGCCAATGCCACCTCAGGTATAGGCTTTGATCCGCGAAATATTAAAAAGAGTGTTTATGAATGCATGGTTGAAGATGTTGAACCGCAAGATTGCATTTTAAAATCTGAAATAGATTATCTAGACCTTTTGCCATCTCACATTGATTTGGTAGGTGCCGAAATTGAAATGATTAACCTACCCAATAGGGATAGGATTATGAAACGCGAATTAGAAAAAATAAAAGATGAATATGATTTTATTGTAATTGATTGTTCGCCATCGCTCGGTATTGTAACCGTAAATGCCTTAGTAGCGGCAGATAGTGTTTTGGTACCTGTGCAGTGCGAATATTTTGCACTTGAAGGATTAGGTAAGCTTTTAAATACGATAAAAATTGTACAAAGCAATTTAAATGAAGAGTTAGAGATTGAAGGAATTTTGCTCACCATGTATGATGGGAGAACTAATTTATCTAATCAGGTGGTTGAAGAAGTGAAATCCCATTTTCAAGAGCTTGTGTTTAGAACAGTAATTCACAGAAACATAAAGTTGAGTGAAGCACCAAGTTTTGGTAAGCCCATATTGTTTCATGATGCCGCAAGCAAGGGCGCAATTAATTATATGAATTTGGCTAAAGAAATTTTGCAACGGCTAGGAAAGTTTAAAAACGCATCAGTTCACAATTAGTATCCATTAATAAAAAATGCAGAAAAAGAGAATGGCATTAGGAAAAGGACTTAACGCACTTTTACAAGATGCGGAAAGAGAGGTGAAACAAGAAAATGAAAAAGTTGAAGGGATTAATAAGTTCAATGAAATAGCACTTAAAAATATTGAACCAAACCCTAATCAGCCTCGTGTTGAGTTTGATGAAGATTTGATAGAAGAGCTTAGTCAATCCATTAAAATACATGGACTTATACAGCCTATTACCGTACGCACGGTAAGTAAAAATAAATTTCAGATTATATCTGGAGAAAGACGCTACCGAGCTTCGTTGCTTGCAGGAATTGAAAAGGTGCCTGCTTATGTTAGAGATGTTAATGATCAAAATACGCTAGAAATGGCCTTGATCGAAAACATTCAGCGAGAAGATTTAAACGCAATGGAAGTTGCCAACTCATACCGAAGATTGGTTGAAGAATGTAATTTAAAACAAGAGGAGCTTGGAGTTAGAGTCGGAAAAAAACGATCTACTGTAACCAACTATTTAAGATTATTAAAACTGCCTACCGAAATTCAAATTGCCTTAAGAGCCAATTTAATTAAAATGGGCCATGCAAGGGCATTAATTGTAATAAGCGACAAAGAGCAGCAGAAAATGCTTCTCGAAGATATTTTAGAGAATGATTTTTCGGTAAGGCAAGTTGAGCGTTTGGTTAAGGAGATACTTGATGGCCCAAAAGAAGAAGAAACACCACTAGACGAAGTTCAGAAGGTTGATGATAAAAAACCAGTTAAAAAAACAGATTACAATACATTGCTTTGGGAAGAAAAATTGAGCAAGGCATGCAACCGAAACGTAAAGGTTAAGTTAAAAGCAAATGGAAAAGGAGAAATTGTTTTACCATTTAGCAATGAAAATGATCTTGAAAAATTTCTTAAGCAAGTTAGCTAAATACACCTTAATCATCTTTTTACTATTAGTCAACAGCTCTAACATTTGGGCTCAAGAAAAGGCTGAAAAGAAAAAGAAAGATATTGATCCTGAAGAGCTTGTGGCTCGTAAATCAGCCTATAGATCAATGGTTTTACCTGGGTGGGGCCAAGCTACAAACGGAGGTGCTCATTGGTTAAAATTACCCATAATTTATGGTGGCTTGGGCACTTTGGGCTACATAGCCAACTTTAATCACAATAAGTACAAGTGCTACGAAAAAGGCTATTTTTTAGCCCGAAAAAAATTGTATTTAGAAGGTTGTGATGGATATACAACAGAAAGTGCGCTGAAAAATGGAATGGAAACATACCATCAGCAGCGAGACTTATTTATAATTGTTACAGCGGGATTTTATGCGCTAAACATTTTAGATGCATACGTTTGGGCACATTTAAATCAGTTTGATAATTCAGATGATCTTACTCTAAATATCTACCCTTCGTTTACTAATATTGCCGGTAACCAAACAGCGGGATTTTCGCTACAATTTAGATTTTAATGAAAATAGGTCTCATTGGTTATGGCAGAATGGGTAAAGAGATTGAAAAGGTAATTACTGAACGCGGACAT
>JBMYOR010000532.1:0-2833 GCA_049599535.1 Bacteroidia bacterium
CGGCAGCGGTTAACTTAAAAACCTTTTTTGATCAGATTGGTGATATTTCTTGCGAAGTAATCATATCAGGCATTGATACAAGAGAAGGTCATGAAGAAGTAAACAAAGAAAGCAATGAAGTGGTAGTCAAGTTCTGGAAACAGATGATTGACACCTACGGAAATGAAAAGCACTATCAGGAAAGCATTATTGATCAATTTAAAAAGCATGATCACCCAGAAATATTGATAGTGGTTGATAAACTACTCACGGGCTTTGATGCACCAAATAATACCGTGCTTTACTTAGCGCGTTCGCTAAGAGAACACAACTTACTACAGGCAATTGCAAGGGTTAACCGATTAGCTGAAGGCAAAAAGTTCGGGTTCATTATAGACTACTATGGTTTATTAGGCGAGCTTGATACGGCGCTAACATCCTACAGTTCACTTGATGGCTTTGAAGAAGAAGACCTTAAGGGTACAGTTAATTCAGTAAGCGATGAATTGAAGAAAATACCGCAAGCCCATGCCAATTTGTGGGATGTATTCAAGTCGATTTCCAACAAAAAAGACAAAGAAGCCCTTGAAAAACATTTGGCTCATAAAGACTTAAGAGAAGACTTCTACGAGTTGCACACCGAGTTTTCAAGACTACTAAAACTGGGCTTATCTACCCTAAAATGGGTTGATCAAACGCCTGATCAGAAGATTGGATCATATAAAAAAGACCTGAAGTTCTTTACTGATTTAAGAAAGTCAATCAAGCTTAGGTACAGCGACGATATTGACTATGGCGTATATGAGAAACAAATTCAAAACCTACTAGACAAGCACGTAAGCGCTGAAAAAGCATCAATTAGGGTAGAATTGGTAAATATTTCGAACAAAGAAGAGTTTGACGCTGAAGTAGAAAGGGTTGAAGGTGTAAGAGCAAAAGCCGACACCATTGCTTCACGGACATCAAAATACATTACCGAAAACCTAGATAAAGACCCTGCTTTTTACAAAAAGCTTTCTCAAATGCTAAAAGAAGTAGTTGAAGAAATGCATGCCAAGTGGGATAGCATATCAGAAGGAGCCCAAAAGGTGTATTTAGACAAGGTTAAGGGCATAATGGAGCAAGCCAGAACCCGTAAAACAGCTGATGTCCCTGATGTAGTTTCAAGCGCAGAGTTGTCATTGGCCATTTACCACATGCTGCTTGTTCAATTTTCAGGATCAAATGATCAAATGGCCGCTGATCAACCCAACGAAGAATTGATGCCCGATTTAACCATGAAGCTATATGGCGCCATTTTAGTCAATAAAAAAGTAGATTGGCATAAACGTTACGATGTGATCAACGAAATGCGCCGCGCCCTTGATGACGTTTTGTACGACTACAAAAGCGACTATCGAATAGCCTTATCTACTTCAATTATGGATTCTATAATGGACCGCTGTATTGAACTTGCGAAAAACCACATTAAGTAAATGGCGAGCGTACAGTACAAAGGCAAAGAAATTGAGTTTAGCGTGGTTGAAAGCAACAGAAAAACCTTGGGTATTTACGTGCATCCTAATTTAGAAGTTGAAGTTAGGGCGCCCATTAGCACGCCTGATCAATTGATTTTAGAAAAAGTTGAGAAAAGAAAACGGTGGATAGGAAAGCAGCTCACCGAATTTGAAAAGTACAATCCTAAAACCACAACAAGATTGTACCAAAACGGAGAAAGCCATAAGTATTTGGGTAAACAGTATCGTTTAAAGCTTGAAGCCGTACAAGAGAAACCCTTAAAAGGCCATGAAGTAAATTTAAAAGGGGCTTATATAATTATAAAGGCATTACAAAATCAAGCTGTTGAACCTTTGCTAAATGCTTGGTATCAACAAAAAGCAGAGCGCTACTTAACGAAGCGCTTTCATTTTTGGCAAAATGAGTTGGTAAAAGAATTACCAAGCCAAGGTAGCTTGCTTGTAAAACCCTTAAAAAAGTCGTGGGGCTTGTGCAAAGGCAATGTAATTACGCTAAACACAGAGCTTATAAAAACCCCAAGAATAGGAATTGATTATGTAATCATCCACGAGCTGTGCCATTTAAAAGTGCCCTATCATAATGATCATTTCAGAGCGCTTTTGTCGCGATACCTTTCTGAATGGAAAAAACATAAAGAAATATTGGAATTGAGTTATAGTTAATGGTTTTTAAAATAATGGAATATCAGATAATAGATAATAATATTGAAGTTTTAATCACATCTAAAGATATTGATGCGTGGAACTTTTATGAAAAGTATACAGAATGCTTTCCAGTATGCATGGATCTTGTTCGTGGTTTATTCGATGATTTTCAAAAGGAGCAAGACTATTCTGCCTCTTCAAACTTTTCCAAAGTTAATTTGAAGCAAGAATTCATTAATAAAAAACTCCCAAACGTACACGTTCTATTGACCGATATTCAAGATGGAGAATTTGAGTTTATTTTCGATGATAGCAGAGCTTTTAGAGAGTTAATAGCATTGATTAAAAGCAACGAAATAAAAAGAATTCCAAAGTTTCTTAATGATGATTTTTTGTTGTTGCTGGAAGACTATAGAAAACTGGAGTTTGACAGGATTGACTTTTCAAGAGAAACTGATAAACAAAAAGATCTCTTAAAAGAAAGTATTGCAGATGAAATGGATTTTGTGAAACTTTACCATAAAGAATGCTTACTGGCTGGCGTTTTGACACATTTTATTAAAGAAGGTTTTAAAAAAGATGATGTGTCTCAACATGTTGGGAATCAATTAAAAAGCGACTTGATTAGAAAAGAAAAAGTAGAAAGGAAGGAGAATCGAATGGGACTTGATGCTGCTCTTTTGGCAACTTGT
>JBMYOR010000533.1:0-2831 GCA_049599535.1 Bacteroidia bacterium
AGGTAACTAAATCTTTAGGCGGATCGCAGAGTGAAGTTTTGGTAAATATGATTATTATGCTGCCAGAATGGGCCAATATTGAAATCAATCAAAAATTTGGAAAAGTAACCGTGGCCAAACATTTAGGGAAATTAAAAATTAACACCAGCTACTGCGATGTAAAATTGGGTGATATAAATGGATACACCGATTTGGACGTAAAATTTGGGGATTTAAATATTCAAAACGCCAAACGCATTAACTTAAAAAGCGAATATGCAGATGTGGTAATTTTTAAGGCCGAAAACGCTGATATTGAAAGTAAAGGCTCAAAACTCAATATTCACGAGATTGGTAAAATGCGCGCCCGTACTAAACGAGATGATTTTACAATTTATAAAGGGGGTAGTATAAATGCAGATGGATCGTATAGTGATATTGTGGTAACCGATTTGAGCGGTAGCCTAAATTTTAATGGCAAGTTTGGCGATATTACGGTACATAACGTTGAGCCTACTTTTACACAAATTACCATGAACTGCGAGCGATCAAATGCTAACTTTAGTTTTGATTCAGATTGCGCATTTAGCTTAGATTTAAATCTTGAAGTTGGTGATTTAACCTACCCAATGGGTATGATTAAGGTAACTGAAAAGCAAGAAGAAGATGGCGAAAAAACCAAATACTTTGGCTACGTAGGTGCCAATAGCAAGCCCGAAGCTAAACTTGAAATATTTGGTAAAGAAACCGACGTAAATATTACACTTAAATAGATAATAGTTTTATTTAGTGTTTAGCACCAAAACAATGAGTATACCTGTCTCAAATCATTTTAAACCGATAAGAAAAACCACCTGAAAAATGAAAAATCTAATATTAATTGTAGCGGTATCGCTTTTTACCACTACGCTTTTTGCACAAAAAAATGGCGATATGAATACGCTCATCAATAGTAAAACAAGAATTGGCGCCTACGTATCTATCGAGAATCAGTATAAAGATTTTAATAGCTCTTTTCCCGGAATATATTCAGGAGCTCGTGTAGGTTTTATTTTTAATCGCAACTTATTTGTTGGGTTTGGGGCCTATGGGTTAACAAATGAAATTAATATTAATGATGTATTTGAGAGCGGAGATGAATTTGAAATAGAATCGGGCTATGGTGGTTTAAGTATTGAGTATGTTTTATTTCCAAAACGTGCGGTTCACTTATCGTTTCCGTGTATGCTAGGTGTTGGTGGTGCCAGCATTAGAGAGAGTGGTTTTGGATTGAATAGAACCTATGACGATGATATTTTTTGGCACTATCAGGCAGGTGCAAATGTTGAATTAAACTTAACCAAATGGATGCGCGTAAGCGGCGGAGTTTATTTTACAGAAGCACAGTATTTTGAACTTGCCGGTGTAAGTAATACAATGTTTGATGGCCTAAGTTATGGCATGAGCCTTAAGCTTGGTAGATTCTAAAACCCAACAAATCCATCAACTTGCTCTTTGAGCAAAAGCATATAAGCATCTGAAAGCTTTTGGCTATTTAGGTGCTTTTCTATTTGTTGTAGGCGGGGTTTCATGGCATATACATGCATGCCCAAATAGTTAAAAATATCTGTGAGATGGCTTAATGCCAATGCGCTACCTTGTGTGCCCGATGAGTGCCCTAATAAGGCTGCCTTTTTGCCTTTGAATCCGTTTGGGTAATTCATGCCATCAATAAAAGCTTTTAGCACCCCAGGAAAACTGCCATTATACTCAGGCACTACAAAAATGAATTTGTCACTTTTTTCAACTCGATTGATAAACTTATTAAAAAGTTCATTTTTACTATTGTTGTCATAAAGCGCACTAAAAACAAAATCTGATGGTAGTTTTTGCAAGTCAATTATCTCAGCATCAACACCTTTTTTACTTAAAAGCTGTTTGTAAATATTGCTAATTAAATAAGAATTTGCGCTTTTTCTATTCGTCGATGAAATTATAGTGTATCTAGTCATTATTGATTCAGTTCATACGCTATGCCTCCAAAAATACCACCAGGCTGGTTTCCTTGGTTTATTACGGCAAAGCCCGAATAAAACGCCAAATTGAAACTAATGTTTTTGTAAAGTTGAGAGTACACCTTGGCACCATAGGCTACATAGCCTTGGTTGTCTATATAGGTGGCTGTTTGCTCAATGTTACCTGCATTATAAGTTCCGTTTTCAAAACTTACCATGTAGTTAATGTCAAGTATTAAATACGTTTTGGGTCTAATTGCATAGCCGTATTGAAAGTTTCCTAAAATGCTTTCTGAATAATTGTTGGCACGTGCGCAAAAACCTGCATCAAAACTCCAATAGCTTTTGCTAAAACCTTGGCCAATAAAAAAACCAAAAGTTGCGGCGGTTGCATTATAATCGCTTTGCAAGCCAATTACTTCGTCTCGCCGCGAAATATTAGGACTTATTTTGCCATAAGCCGCGGCGGCCAAGTTGCCTACACTAAAATGGTATTTAGCCATTAGCCCTGGGTTGCCAAAGGCATTAAGCTGTCCCGATGGTAAAACAGTAGCAAAAGGGTTTTCAGTTGGGTTTAATGTTTGGCCTGATGTGCTTTGTAATCGGTAATAAGCATCGGCCACAATAGTAATTTTATCGCTTAATCCATATTCGCCATAAAAAGTAATATTGGTTTCATTTACTTGCCTGTTCAAATCCCTAAAAATAGTATTGGCGTAAGTGCCTTGGTATCTGCCATTCCAATTTTTGGTTGTAAAGCCAGGCTGAAAGTAACCATTTGCCTTGCCCGTAGCCCAAGGACCACCTGCAAATGCAAAAACTGATACCATTACTAAACCTACCGTAATTAATGCCTTC
>JBMYOR010000534.1:0-2829 GCA_049599535.1 Bacteroidia bacterium
CAGTATTATTATTTGTTAAGCTACAAAGATTCATATACCCGCAAAGAGCATTTTTTACATGGGTGTTTATCCATAATAAAGTGATTTAGTTTCATTGTGTGAAATTGGTATGAAACGAAAAATAAAATAAAAATAAACTCAGATTATGAGCTGAATAATTGAAGTTGAGAACTTCTAAAAGCCAGAAATTCACCCTTTAAACCTTAAATTTCAAACTTTCAAATCACTTCTCTAAAACAACTTAAGCTGCTTATCTCCAAGCAGATTAAAGGTTTTTCTGTGAAGTGGCGTATCACCAAATTCGGCAATGGCTTTTCGGTGTTTTACGGTAGGGTAGCCCATATTGGTGTTCCAGCCATATTGCGGGTATTGCTCGTGGTATTCGAGCATTAAAAAGTCACGGTGGGTTTTTGCAAGTATTGAAGCCGCTGCAATGCTTTGGTATTTACCGTCGCCTTTTATTACGCACTCATGCTTTTTATTGGGGTAGGGCACAAAGCGGTTGCCATCTACTAAAATCAAATCAAAATCACATTTAATTTGATTGAGTGCCAAATGCATGGCTTCAAAGCTTGCTTTTAGAATGTTTATCTCATCAATGCGCTCTGGCGAAACCACGCCAATGGCCCAATGCTCAAGTTCGGTTTTTATTTTTTCAGCTGCTTCGTTTCGCTGCTTTTCATTTAGCTGCTTTGAGTCATTTAGAAAATCAAAGCTTTTCCCCCTTGGAATTATAGCTGCCGCCGCAACTACAGGACCCGCCAAGCAACCACGACCCGCCTCGTCGCAGCCTACTTCTGTTCCTTTATTCGCAAAATGGCTTAATAAAGCTTTTGGTAAATCAGTTTTTTTATGGCTCAAAGGGCTGATGTTATACTTTTGCTAGCTAACAAATCTATTTGAAAATGCACGATAAGATTAAGAGCTATATTGACAAAAACCAAGAAAGATTTATTGATGAGCTTAAAGATTTGCTAAGAATACCATCGGTAAGTGCTGATCCTGAGTTTAAAGACGACGTTTTTGAAGCTGCGGAATTTATTAAAGAAAAAATGGAAACAGCCGGAGCAGATAAAGTTGAAGTTTGCCCTACAGCGGGATATCCTATTGTGTATGGAGAAAAAATGGTTGACCCGAGCAAACCTACTGTTTTGGTTTACGGCCACTATGATGTGCAACCTGCCGACCCTTATGAGCTTTGGACTTCGCCACCATTTGAGCCGGTAATTAAAGATGGAAAAATTTACGCTCGTGGCGCATGTGATGATAAAGGCCAAATGTATATGCACCTAAAGGCTTTTGAATTCATGATGAAAAACGATTGCCTACCGTGCAACGTAAAATTTATGATTGAAGGCGAAGAGGAAGTGGGTTCGGCCAACCTTGGTACGTTTATAAAAGAGAATAAAGAGAAGTTGGCAGCAGATGTAATCTTGATTTCTGATACATCAATGCTAAGCGTTGAGAACCCAAGTATTACCGTAGGTTTAAGAGGCTTGGCTTATTTGGAAGTTGAAGTTGTTGGGCCAAATAGAGATTTACATTCAGGTGTTTATGGTGGTGCCGTTGCCAATCCAATCAATATTTTGAGTAGAATGATTGCGTCATTACAGGATGATAACGGAGCCATAACAATTCCGGGATTTTATGATGATGTATTAGACATACCAGCTGAAGAGAAAGAAGCCATGACCAAGATTCCATTCGATATGGATGAGTACAAGGCACATTTAGATATTGACGCCATTGGGGGAGAGCAAGAATATTCGGTTTACGAGAAAACTTCGGTACGCCCAACCCTTGATGTTAATGGTATTTGGGGCGGCTACATTGGCGAAGGAGCCAAAACCGTGCTTCCTTCAAAAGCAAGTGCTAAAATTTCAATGCGCTTGGTGCCAAACCAAAATTCTGAGAAAATAAGCAAGCTATTTGAAGATCATTTCAAGTCAATAGCGCCAGATTCGGTTAAAGTAAAAGTTACTCCGCATCATGGCGGTGAGCCTGTGGTAGTGCCAGTAGATATGGTTGAATATCAGGCAGCAAGCAAGGCTTATGAAACCACTTTTGGCAAAACACCAATTCCGGTGCGTAGCGGTGGTTCAATTCCAATCGTAGCACTTTTTGAAGATGTTTTAGGCCTTAAGTCAATTATGATGGGCTTTGGCTTGGATAGCGATGCCATTCACTCACCAAACGAAAGCTATGGCGTAGAAAACTTCCTTAAAGGCATTGAAACCATTCCATTATTCTTTGAGAATTACTCAAAAATGAAATAACCACAATAAGAGCTCAATACTTATAAAAAGGGGCTGTTTAAAAAGTTTAAGAAACGTCATCCTGAATTTGATTCAGGATCTGCAACCATGGAACGTAACCTATGGAGAGATTCCAAATCAAGTTTGGAATGACCAAATTCTTTTTAGACAGCCTCTTTTATGTTTTAGTGATGCAAAACACTTAAGAAATCGCACTTTTGAGAAAACCAACTGGCATGAAAAGCATAGCGGCATTAGTATTTTTAGTGTGTATTGGGGGGCTTTGTGCTTGCGATTCGAATCCAAAAAAAGTTGATTCTACTAAAGATGATGATCAACAAGATTTAACAGTTTACATTCAAAACAGCGATTCTGCATATTTGAACTTAGTGGCTCATTATTTTGATTTAATTAAGGGAAAAAGAGTTTCAGACACCTTGGAGTTTGCTGAAGATGGAGCCGCAAGTATTTCTTTGCCTTCTGTTTTAAGCAATACCTACAGGAATTTATACCTAGTGCTTAACAGCCACTATGGTTGGAGCATTTTAATGAAAAACGACCTAAAATTGGTTGT
>JBMYOR010000535.1:0-2828 GCA_049599535.1 Bacteroidia bacterium
GATGACTTTAAATTCATGGATCAAAATTTAATTAACCTTCTTAAAGCTAAATTCAAGTTTCTTTGGGCTAAGGAAATTGAATCAGGTTTGGGATCCGAATGAAATTAACTATTCAGTGATTAAATGAATTTAAGCCACTTTTTTCTTGGGATTATCCTGTTTGCTTCTCTTTCTAAAGCCGAATTTAAACTGCCTGTAAGCACTTATAATCGCAGTACAATTGAATCAATTGAGCTAACCAAAATTGGAGAATTTGGTCTATTGAGAAAAGCAAGACCCGAAGTGGCTGCCCATTACCACGCAGGTATAGATATTAAACGACCTTCAAAAAACTATGTCAACGAAAAGATATATCCGATTGACGACGGAATAGTAATTAGCATTAGAGATGATGGTCCCTTTGCTCAAATTATTGTGGAACATGCTGGCAATGAAAAATTTTGGACCGTTTACGAACATGTATCTGGAATTGAAGTGGATCTTTTTGATGATGTAAATCCCGACAAACCAATAGCACGCTTCATGAATAAAAGCGAGCTTGACAAGTATGGTTGGCAATTTGACCATCTACATTTTGAAGTGCTGAAAGTAAAACCACTTAAATTAAAGCCCGCTAAAAACACGCCTAAACGCCTATTCTCATCATACTCTTTAACTTGTAAAACCAAAGTTGAACTCAATAAATACTTTTATAACCCAATTGAGTTTTTAACTAATAATTTGAAGTAGAATAAAAGCCAAATATTAACCCAATTATAGTTGCCCATTGAGAATCCTGATTTACATACTATTCGCCATCAACTTGCTTTCTTGCAGTTCAGAAAAAAGCAAGAATAGACAACTGATAAAGGCACTCAGTGTAAATGATGTAAAGCTAGATGCTCCAAAACCAAGTGATTGGCTTTATGAACACAATGAAAAAGGTCAAACTTTTGATGAATACTTGTTCAGCTCACCTATAAGACCAAATGACAGCAGATATGTGATTTATTTACAACCCATTGGCCAATTTGATTCACTGCAAAGTGTGCAGCTCAAGAGTACGCATGAATACTTAAAGGCTTTTTTCGGCCTTGAAGTAGCAGTTCTTGATCCTTTAGCAAATGATCTAGTTCCAGATTCCGCAAGAAGAATTGGTGCTCATGGTGATGAGCAATTTTTAGCTTCATATATTCTTTACGAACTGCTTAAGCAGCGTTTACCAAAAGATGCTATCGGTATGATGGCCATTACAGCTACCGATCTGTATCCTAAACCATCGTGGAATTATGTTTTTGGCCTATCATCTCTAAAAAACCGCGTTTCCGTTACTTCTATGTATCGATTTGAAGATGATGATAGCGCAAAATCGTTGAATAGATTATTAAAAGTTTCAACTCACGAAATCGTTCACATGCTATCGATGAAGCATTGCATTAATGCTTTGTGTTTAATGAATGGCTCTAACCATCTTGCAGAAACTGATAGAAAACCCAATCATTTATGCTCAGAATGCACAGGCAAGCTCATGTGGAATTTGAATAAAAGTCCGATGGAAAGATTAAATGAACTATCTAATTTCTTTAAAAAACATGGATTTGAAGTTGAAAATGAAAGGTTGTTAAAGGATATTGAAGTATTGAAAAAATAATATTACAAACCTTATTTTTTCTTCTTGCTACTTTTTGCCAAAGGATTATACTCCAAACACTTATCTACCCAAAACTCTAGGTCTTGTTCCATATCATAACCTTCAGGTGCTACCATCATAAAACCCGTCATTTTTCGTCCGCCATGTATCATTTCACCGGCAAACTCCTTTTGCTTTAATTCTTCCATTTCATCAGGATTTACCCTTGCCATAATTTGCCCTTTATAAGTGCCCATTAGCATTTTATCATCAACCAAAAAGCAATTGCCGCCAAACATTCTTTTCTCAGTCCATTCAACCGATTTGCCTTTTAATGCATTTCTAATTCTATCTAGTAAAAAAGGGTCAGTTGCCATTTTTTATTATTTAATTATCAGTTTCCCCATTTGGCCAAGGGAGCTTCTAAGCACATAAACGCCTGCCGATAATTCTGAAATATCAACTTGATTGCTGTTACGTAATATCAATTGAATTTGACCGAGTTGATCATAAAAAGTATAATCGCCCTTCATTTTAAAATACAATATATTTCCGCTTGTAGGGTTTGGCCAAAAAGCTAGCGAATTTGACCGTTTAAGAGAGCTTAGATTTACGGCCACCGTTGGACTAAAGTTGTATTCTCCATTGTAATCAACCTGTTTAAGCCTGTAATAAACAGTGCCGTTTATATTCAAAAAGTCATTGAAGCTATAATTTTCGATCTTTATTGAGTTGCCGGCACCTTGAACCAAACCAATGTTTTCCCATTTATAATCGCTTGCATTACCAATTATTCTTTGAACTATAAAGTGCGAATTGTCTTGTTCAAGCGCCGTGCTCCAAGTCAGCACTACATTTTCGGCATTGTTAGGTGAAACCTTGGCATCAAAATTTAAAAACTGAACGGGCAAATAATTGAGTCCGGTTATTTGCATCATTACAGGTCTCAATTTAAAATCGAAAGATTGAGTAAACCAGGCACTTGAAGCATAAACGAGCGAATTACTTGATGCGCTATTATTTTCTGCTAATAAGCTCCAACTGTCGCCGCTATTATTTAAATCAATTGCAACATAATAATCATTGCTTGCAACTAGGTCTATTTGTTCCGTATTAAGCGCCTGAAACCATGTAAAAGGCTGAATCAAAGCATCATCTACCGTAAATGAACTCCCCACTAAGCTTCCAGGTTCACCTGAATTATCGAAGTAAATAGAAA
>JBMYOR010000536.1:0-2819 GCA_049599535.1 Bacteroidia bacterium
TTTCTGGTTTTCAAAATTTGCATGCAAAATAAGCCAATTCAAGGCTAAGGACTATGACTCTAAATGCTTTTGTTCGAAAAACTTTTAAAAGACATTTGCTAAACAATTTGTGCTTTATGTAAATTTAGCTTATTGATTATTAAAGTAGCCTTGTAGGCCTTGGTGGTTGTGATAATCAGTGGATTACGTATGTATATGAATATTTAATACCAAAGTGATAATATTTGAGCCTATTTGAAATTAAGCTACTGTGAAGTGTGTTTTATACTTTTAATGGTAAGTTTTGAAGTTAAAAAACCAGACCCAATAAATGTGGCGAGCAAATTGGCTTCTAATTCGTTAAAATTACCAGCAATTTGAGATTTACCACCGCTAATTTTGGCCATTACTTGCGGGGCAGAATACACATAGTGATCAAAAACAATGGCAAGAGCCCTTGAAATGTTGTTTTCAGTTAGCTTTCCCCAATCTTTATGGTACTTATTTTTGAACAATATATTTACTGCATAGCTGTTGTTTGTGCTTTCAGAAACAGAAGTTTCTTCAACCATAAAATTTGATATTATACGTTGTTGGTTACTCTTTTTAACAGCGTAAAGTGTAAAATAATCGTTGCCATAAAAGCTGTTACCCCAAACCGGAATAAAATCATTTGGAAGTGCGGTTTTAACAGCGGTTGTACTTAGTACCTCTTTTACTTGTTGTGTGTCATTTGCACTTGATGTACCCAAACCAGGTCCAGGACTCACAATTCCATTTTGATCAACCATTGGTAAGAGAATTTTGAAAAACGGATAATTATTTGAAAGGCTATCATTTTTAACTGAATCAGCAAGATCCATATCCAACATAAGTGCATTAATTTTTTGCAAATTGTTGATTAAGTCTCTATTCTCAAATGTTTCTAGTATTTGAAATTTAGCCTTTGTGGTTATAAGTTTGGTAAACAAGGTTGTATCAGATGTGCCTGGTAGTTTAATTTCTAAAATTTTTGAATTGCCATACTGGTTAATTTCAGCATTGCTGCAAAACGACGTTAGCCTTTTTTGCAATATTTCAACAGTTTTATCAAGCTCCGATAAATCTTCAATTTCAACTTTAAAAGTTAATTGGCTTTGTGATTCATTGTTTTTCAATTGCACACATGCCACAAAAAGTTGTATTAATAAAATCCAAATTATGCCTTTCAATTTATTTTAGTTTTATCCATCATTCAATGGTTTCCAAAAATATGCATTGCCAAGCTGCTCTACAATTATCAACATTGAGCATTTGATCAATACTTACATTTACCTTTGAGTTTTTTAAAACCTGAATAAGCCAATAAGTGTACAACAACAATCAAGTAACTCTAAAAGATGCCATAAATCAATTATTAGATTCATACAAGCTAAAAAGCAAGATGAAAACTATTGAAATTGAAAAAAAATGGAGATCGCTTATGGGGCCAATGATTGCAAACCACACTAAAGATATTTTTTTGAAGCAAGGTGTACTGCACATTCGATTTGATTCGTCGCCATTAAAACAAGAAATGCAAATGATGAAATCTAAAACCATTTTGCATTTGAATGAGAATTTAGGAGAAGCGGTAGTAAAAGATATTAGGCTGCTTTAGCACTTATTTAAAACAAAGTATTGGGCAATTCTTTTCTTTGCGGCACATTTTTTTCAGAGAAACAGCCAGTGTTTAAAAATCTAATCTTTCTACTTTCATTTTTTATTCCGTTTGCGGCTCATTCTCAGTTTAAAGAAACCGAATCAGCCCCCGCTGATACGCCAAAAACACAGACTGCTGAAAATCTACATACCTACGCCATTAAAACAGTGTATGCTTTAGAAGACTCTTTTTTGTACAAGCCAGGGCAATACACCACCATCGATACATCTTTAAACAACATTGATTTAATTGATAGGGGCTTATTAAACGGAAATTTTTATCAAAGAATCAACAACTTTGGTAGCGCAGCTTATAACCTTGAGTTTTCGCCAATTAGAACCATTGGCTTTAATATAGGCTTGATTAACCACCGCTTGCATCATTTTAATTCAAAACAGCTACGCTATTACAACTCTTACACA
This sequence comes from Bacteroidia bacterium, assembly GCA_049599535.1. GTDB lineage: Bacteria > Bacteroidota > Bacteroidia > CAILMK01 > JACPUW01 > JACPUW01. Next base: position 2,083 of record JBMYOR010000536.1, read on the forward strand.
CCTTACACACAATTTAGATATATACAAGGCGATGGTGAATTACAAATGCTCGAAATTTTTCATAGTCAAAGTATTACCGAAAGGCTAAACCTGGCAGTTACATATAATTCAACCATATCGGCTGGTTTTTACGAAAATGAAGTCAATAGGCTTACCAATGTTGGATTACATAGTCATTATGTAAATAAAAAAGGGAATTATAGATTAATGCTATTCGGTATCTGGAATACCAATAGTCTTGATGAGAACGGTGGGATTGAAAATGTATCTGATTTTGATTTAGATATTTATTCAACGTCAAGGGCACGCATTAGTCAATCAAGTTTTTTAGAATCAGATTACTGGTTTAGGAACTCTAGTATTGGGCTCAGACAAATGTATTATTTAGGCAAACAAGATTCTATTAATGTAAAGGGCTATGGACATGATAAGCGCTTTTTACCTAGGGCGTACCTAACTCATAAATTAATTTACGAGCAAAATAGTACTAATTACGAAACCGCTGATTATGATTACTTCAATAATAATTACACTTTTATTGAAGATGTTTATGAAAACATTGAACACAGAGAACTGAGTAATGAGTTAGGCATTGGACTGTTTTTTAATAAAAAAGAAGTTTATTTTTTACCAAGGCACGGTAGGGGTCACTTTATTTCCCCATCAAAAATAAACTTTAAAGCAAATATAGATGCACTAAAACAATTAGGTGTAACTGATATTGTCTCAGTTTCTGC
>JBMYOR010000537.1:0-2815 GCA_049599535.1 Bacteroidia bacterium
CTTCAAAAGTCTTTATTAAGTCATCTTCTTCATGATAGTTCACAAAAAGTCCATTGAAGATTTCATCACCTTTTCCTTGCCAAAATGAATGACAAATAATACCATTTGGGTTAAGTATTCTAACCTGATTTTTAATTGAACTAGCCAACTGAGCATCTGATAAATGATGTAATACTTTATTGGAATAAATGGCATCAAATTGCTTATCGATGTCTAACGTTGATGCATCAAGCTCAAAGAATTCTCCATTTGGAATATGGGCTTTTAAGTGATTGATGAATTCTGCAGAGTAATCAGATCCGGTTACATTAAAGCATTGGTTGAGCAACTGCCAATCAGTTCCCGGGCCCGAACCAAGTTCAAGCACAGATGCATCTTGGGATAGATGTTTTTTTAGCTTTTCAATAAGTTGACTGCTATCAACATCCTGAGCCATTTTAATGTATTGGCTCACACCTTCTTTAGTTTGGTAAAAGTTGTTTGACATTGTATCTAATTGAATCAATATTTATTGCAATGATGATAATTCTAATCGTAAATTCTCTTTCGCTCTTTCTTCATGGCTTTGATAAAACTCTTGGGTTTTGAATATCCTGTCCATTTCAATAAAATGTTTTAGCACCTTTTTTCTTCCCATTTTATACATAAAGTCAGGATACATGGCATACTCTTCTCTAACCTTGCTTGTATAATTTTTATAGTTCTCATGGGTGTCGCCCAGTATGGCTAAATCAAAATCAAGCAAGTAGTTGCAGTCTTGGTCTGTTGCCAATTCATGTTTTTTTGTTGCCAAAATCTGCTTATGGCAGCGAATGACCTTTTCTTCAGGCACATTTAACTCCACAAGTTTTTGTGCAGCTACTTCGGCGCTTTTTTGCTCATTGTCAGTCTTTTTGACATTGTAAACAAAATCATGGTAAAAGATGGAGAACAAAACCACATCATAATCATCTAATGCATCTTTAAACTTGAGCGCCAAGTCTATCATGTAGGCCAAATGATTTAGGTTATGGTAATGCCTGCCTTTGGCAGTGTGAGCCTGCTCAATTTCAAGCCACAATTCGTCTATAAGTTCCTGATCTTGAGAATACTTGTTGGTTAAGCTAATCCAGGTTTCCTTGATATTCATATTATTTAGTTGCTCTCTCTCACTATTAATAGACTTCAATGTGTATTTGTCATATGCCATTATGTCGAACACTTTGGATTGCCCAGTTTTCAACCACTTTTTATAAATTAGCTTACCATTTAAATAAACATAAAGTTCATAATCAACTGTTTTTTCAGTAAAAACCATTTGCTTCTTACTTCAATATTTTTTTACTCTCAAGTCTTTATAGTTATGAAAATTACTTCTTTCAACTTTATGGGATGTGTATCAAAAGACTCGTAATACTAATGACCTTTCAGAGTAACTCTCAAACACCCCCTAAAACCATTTACTCTTTTTTCGCTTCACAAAAACATCGTCTAAAAGATCTGTTTTAAACGGCTGAACCGCTACTGGTTCTTCGGTAACGTGGTGGTAAATAGCGGCAACAAAAATGGTTTGCGCGGCAGACATCACCACACCTATAAGTACGGCAGTTAATATACCTACCACAATACCTAAAATTAGGTGTAGTGCTCCAAAGAGTAAACCCAAGGGCAGTGCTATAATTAATATTGCTATAAATCCTACGGTATTAATACCCAAATTGGCGCCTAAAGACTCACCCCATTTATTTTTAATGATATTACCTGATCGTTTTATGGCTTCTAAAGGACCAACATTTTCGTAGGCAATAACTGGTACAGCAAAAAAGGTGAGAATTCCCCACATAACGCCAAGAATAGATGAAACTATGGCACCAACCGTTTCATGAATGTTTTCAATAGCTCTTAATATTAAACCCACCGTGGCTGCAAAAACTGCCCAGCCCACTATGCTCGATAGCCTACTTTGGCTAAACGATATTCCATCGCTCACGCTGGGTTGTTCACCTTGAAAATATAGCCTAGCGCAATGTATAAGGGCCATATTAAAGAATATGATGATAAAGTAATTGACAAAATAAAATATAAAAAGCAAGGCGCCTTGTTCAAAAGTTATCGATCCATCAAATGAATCAATGTCTTGCCCAAAAAGCAAAAAGCCACCACCTAAAAACGATGCGGAAACTATAATTAATGCTATTGATGAAATGATTGGAAAAGCAAGTAGTTGCTTGTTTTCTCTAATTACTTTAAAGCTGGTCATTCCTATTTTCCAGCCACTACTTAATCGGTTAAAAAATCCCATGGGCAAAAGTTAGTAATAAAATTGAGAATATAAAGATTGCGAGACTGCCGAAATTGCACGGCACTTTCAAATTCCGGCACTAACATTTTTTAGTTGGTGACCCTTAGGTACGAAGAGTCTCTTTCGGATACTAAATTTGGCCTATTGCTTTATCCTTAAGAGGTACTTCCTTCGTCTGCATGACTTGCTTTTATCGTCATTTTGGAAAGAGTAAACTCCACTATTACGTCATCCTGAACTCGATTCAGGATCTGTTGAATTGAAAGAAAGTCTTTGATTTATTAAGCTTCTAAACACTCAAATAAATCAACAGATTGCATGTCTGGCCCGCAATAACGTTTTTAGTATGGTCTTCTTGGGGCACCAAGAGGCCTTTTCGGCCACAAGCATTTCTAATCTTGAGCGAAAAATTTAGTGGTTCTTTTGAGCCTTTGCCGTTTATTAAAAATTCTAGCCTATTGTATTAATAACCAATCAGAAAAAGCGGTTAAAAAATTATTTGTTTTTCCCAAAGACCAAGACAATTCAAATTTA
>JBMYOR010000538.1:0-2810 GCA_049599535.1 Bacteroidia bacterium
GCAATCATTGTGTCTAGCATAGTTTTGGTTGTTATTCAGCCACAAAATACTTCCAATTTTTCATATAGTCAATAAAAGCATCACCAAGGCCTTGCTCTTTGAGATAAGCTTCAGAAACGGGTGTCTTTATTCTTTCAAAATTTGGGTTTTCGATTACTTGTTTAGGAAAATCATAATGCAAAATACCCGAACGACCCACACAAACCAAATCGGCACCAGCATTTAAAACATTACTAACATCTGGCTCATCTTTTATTTTGCCAGCAATAGATAACATTACATTCTTACGGTCAAGCTCCAAAAAGTGCATCATCAAGGTTTTATCTTGATAGGCTTCGTCTTCAGGTAATTTGGTGTAATCCCAAACCGAAATATCTAAAAAATCGATTTTATCAAAATCAATTAAATCTTGTGTCAATTGTTTTACTTCAGCCAAATTGAGCCCAAAACGCTCTGGCGATAGTCTAACACCAAGTAAGAAATCATTACCACAAGTTGCCCTTGTACCATCAATTATCTCAGAGAAAATTCGGCATCGGTTTTCATAACTGCCGCCATATTCATCGGTTCTTTTATTGATTTGAGCACTTAAGAATTGAGCCAAAATGTAGCCATGTGCTCCGTGCAGTTGCACACCGTTATAGCCGCAATCTTGGGCCCTTTTGGCGCCATCAATAAAATCTTGAATTACGGCTTTTACTCTTTCATGGCTCATGGCTTTTGCACCAAACTCTTTATTGTTGCTTGGGCATTCGGGCGCTTGGCCAATGAGCGCTTTTGGTGAACGCATGCCGGCATGGTGTAGCTGCACTATGCCTAAGCTGCCGTGCTTTTTAATTTCAGCTGCTAGCCTTTTATGGCCTTCAATATGTAAATCATTAAAAATGCCCAATTGACCAGGAAATCCTTGTCCAATTTTACTCACGTGGCTAGCGCAGGTGGTTACCATTCCAAAGCCACCTTCGGCTCTTTTGGTGAGCCAATGGTATTCATCATCACTCAAAGTGCCGTCTTCACGGCTTTGGTGGTTGGTGAGCGGAGCCAACATAAAACGGTTTTTCATTGTGATTCCGTTTTTGAATAGTACTTGGTCTTTTGCAGATTTCATTTGATAAGGTAGTTTTTGAATGGCTTACATCTCATAGCTAAAGTTTAAAACTCTGCCTTCAGCTTTTGCTTTTTTATCTTTTTCAGAGCCAATGGCCATACCTATTACCATGCCTATTGGTAAGCCAATTCCTAAAAAAGCCATATTGCCTAGCGCTGCTCCAAAGGCTGCTCCCATGGGTACGCCAAATACGGTCATTCCCAATGTCATCCAATGGTTTCGATAGTGGTTGGTTACAATGAGTTTATCATTGGTTAAAACTGTATGAGCCATGCTGTAGGTCTTTTTCTTAACTAATTTGCGATAGTTTTTTTCAGTCTCAAAGTCATTATTTAGCTCACTAATAATCTCATTAAGCTGATCAATACTTTGTTGGCTCAATTGCCTATCGTTTAGCTCGTTTCTAAATTCATGCAATCTGGCCACCACCTTGGCCACCTTTGGTGTTGAAAAAGACTCAGGTTGATGCTTTAAAGGGGTAAGGTTCATGTTATTGGCAGTTTTCTTTCTTTAGGTCAAGAATTTCGGTCCCGTATTTTTCTACAAATCCCTTTTCAATAGCCGTTTCAATTTCTTGGCAGGCTTCTTCATTTTTACCTTGATTTATTAGAATTAGAGCCATGTTTTTATGGCAATACGAATTGGTTTCGTCAAGCTTTATAGCGATTTGTATTTCTTTTATTGCTTTATCTATTTTTCCTGATTTAAATAATGCGAAGCCAAAATTATTATGAGCAGTAGATGCGCTCGGGTTGTTTCTAATCATTCGTTTATAAACTTTTAGAGCATCATTATAACGTTCAGTTTCTAAATAGATAAAACCCATGTTGTTTTGGGCGTAATAATTGGTAGAATCTTGAGCGTAAACTTGCTTTAAATCGTCCATTGCGCGGTCGTAGTCTTTCAGTTTCCAGAAATAGACATCTGCACGCATGCTTAATGCATCAACATGGTTGGGCTCAATTTTTAATGCCTTAGTATAATTTACAATTGCGTTTGAATAAGATTGTAAATGAAAATAGCAATTACCCAAAAAATAATAAGAATTTGCAAAATTTGGGCTTAAGTCAATTGATTTTTGTAAATCAGGTACGGCTTTTTGATAATTTTTAACCTTGTAATAGGCCCAGCCCCTAAAGTAATAAGCCGATGCCGATTCGCCATTGATTGATATAGCCTTATCATAATCTTTAAATGCACTTTTAACAGAACCCATGGCCAAATTGGCGTTTCCGCGTTGATAATATGCTTTGTAATTTTTTTTATCGTATTTACATGCCTTTGATAAGTAGTTAGAAGCATTATTATAATTTCTGTTTTGGTAATAGATTTTACCAAGTTCATAATAAGCATTTGCATACTTTTTATCAACTTTTACAGCATTTAAAAATTCCGTTTCGGCTGTTTGGTAATCCTTATCTGCAATGGCATTTTTACCTTTTAAATAATGAAACGTAGCAGTAGTTTGGGCCGAGTTTTGAAACCATGAAAAAATTAGGAGTACTAAGAGTATTTGCTTCATTTGTTTTTAAGCATTCATTAATGCGAAATATAAAGCTAAAGGCTTAAATACAACCTACTCATCGCCAGGAATTGGATAATGTAATTTTTGTTTTGATTTTGCGTGAATATAATTGATTTATTGGTGAAAGAGATCATTATAATTATTCAATTCAGTAGAAGATACACGTGTAGACAGCAC
>JBMYOR010000539.1:0-2807 GCA_049599535.1 Bacteroidia bacterium
ACAGAGCTTTACGCAAGTTTTGGATGTGAATTAAATTTTTTTGTGGTACAAAAACGGGGAATCATGTAAGCAACACTAAAAATTGAACCCAATTAATAAAGTGGCTCGCAATTTTTCAACAGTTGGTATTACAAAGGGCAGAATAGACAGTATTTAACTGTAGCGAGCAAAAGATGGATTAAAGGTTATTGATTAAAACCACAAATCCTATGCTTGTATAAATATTGAAATACGGTCATAAAATGCTCTAAAATCTTAGATTTGGAGCCTAAGCAACCAATATTAAAAATGAAACAGCTTAATTTAAAATGGGGTATTTTGGCCCTGTGTATACTTTATACAACTTTTGCCAAAGCAGAAGTTGATGATAGTGCAAGCATAGATACAAGCGCAATAAACTTAGAAAGTTTATTTGCTTTGTATGTAGATAGTATGGAACAAACGGTTGAGTTTTTAACCGGTGAATTCATTTTAGGGGATGGAGAAGCGACCATTAGTATTCCTGAAGGGTATAGATTTTTAGGGCCAAAAGATGCAAAATTTATACTTGAAGAGCAATGGAATAACCCACCAAGTACTACGCTGGGTTTGTTAATTCCGCCGGGGCAATCTCCTTTTAGCCCATTTATGAGCTATGCCATTGATATTACCTATGATGAAGACGGCTATGTAGATGATGAAGATGCAGAAGAAATTGATTATGATGAACTGCTTGAAGAGTTAAAATCAGAAGCAATTGAAGCTGGCCCAGAATTGAGAAAACAAGGTTACCAAGGGTATGAGATTGTGGGTTGGGCTCAAGAACCTTACTATGATAGTGAAAATAAAAAGTTACACTGGGCAAAAGAAGCTCGCTTTGATAGTAGTGAAACTAATACCTTGAATTATAATATAAGAGTACTAGGCCGCAAGGGTTACTTGGTAATGAATGTGATTGGCGATATGGAAAGTTTACCTAGTGTGCAAGCAAATATTAGCGATATTTTGGGCTCAGTTGAGTTTAACGATGGTTACCGATATGAGCAATTTGATTCAAGTATTGATAAAGTGGCAGCCTACGGAATTGGCGGTTTAATTGCTGGTAAGGTATTGGCAAAGGCTGGATTTTTTGCGCTCATTGCTAAGTTTTGGAAAGTTATAGCAGTAGGCGCAGTTGGACTTTTTGCTGTTTTGCGCAAAAAGCTATTTGGTGGCGGAAGCGAATAACCTTGGCTTATTTTTATAATAACTAAATAGTGGTAAGGGCTATAATATCACATAGGTACGATATGTAGATTTAAATGGGTATCGGTATTACTACCGCAAGCACTGCGATGGACTTCATTCCACATCGTTCCTGATCAGAAGCGAGCGATTTCATTAGCTCGTATGTGTAGTTTTACAGAATTTTTGGTATAGTGGCAAGATTACCGACACCCCTTTTGATTTAATCCAAGTAAGTATGGTGCAAGTGCCTTAAATTACTGTAATTAAATGATTAACGATTGAGCACTTAGGTCAATTATGAGGTAATACGGCAACCCTTTATTCCCCAATTGGTAAGTCATAATCCTATAGTAAATTAAAGGGGGTGGGTATTATTTTGTGGGTAAGGGTGCGTTTGTCCCGTCTTTAATATTTACCCCAAGCTTTTATGGATTTAAGCTCCTTTATTAGCAATTATTAATTGAGGTAATTAGTGCGATTTATTTAACCTATTAAGACCCTAAGAAAAGGCTTTTAGAGCCTTTTTTTATTTATGTTAAATTCAAAAACATCGTTTCTATTATAGTGGCCAGTAACGTCTAAAGTCATACGTTCTTCAATTACTTTATCCAAATCTTCAATGGTATAATAAATCATTTTTTCTTGATTAAACTGCGGCTCAAGCAAGTACTCGCCATTTGGGGCAATTACGCAGCTTCCGCCATTTAGCAACCATTCGTTGGGGTTTGTGTTAGGCGGTAATTTTAGTTCCGTTGGTATTTGCCCTTTTTTCATCATTTGGCCTACAGCAATTACAAAGCAACGTCCTTCAAAAGCGTATTGGCGGCTTGCTATTTGATGTTTTTCGTGCACGCTAGGCCAGCAGGCAATATGTAAATCTTCGCCTTCAATATGCATGGCTTGGCGTGTTAGTGGCATCCAATGTTCCCAGCAAACTAAGCTTCCAAACTTACCCCAACTGGCTTTAACCGCATTTAATCCAGCGCCATCTCCAATTCCATAAACTAATTTTTCAGTAAAAGTTGGCATTAGTTTTCGGTGCACATTGGCAATTTGCCCTTTTTCGTTAATGGTTAATATTGAGTTAAAAATGGTGCCAATTGGTTTTTTGGCTATTTCATTAATTCCCATTACAAGGCTTATACCATGTTTCTTTGCTTTTTCGCAGAGCATATCTGTTGTTTTAGATTCAATTTCAACACTATTTTTATAAATATTGGCAAAAACTTTTTTCATGTTTTTGGAGTCCCAATACCCTACTTCTGGGCAAAAGTCTAAAAATGCGGGATAGCCACTAAGCCAAGTTTCGCCAAATGTTATAAGCTTACAATTATTATCAGCAGCTTCTTCAATACTTGCAATGGCTAAATCAAGGCATTTTTTAAGATTAAAAAAAACTGGCGATTTTTGAACTATGGCTATTTTAAGTGATCTCATTTTGGGCAAGGTTTAATTCAATTTTAATTAGAAAAAGTACAATGGCTAATTCTCCGATAAAGTAAAGCCAACCTAATGGGGTAATGTGTTGGTTATGATAAACCAACATAATAACAGAAAGCATGTAGTAGGCCAAATTAAGAAATGCTATTTGCTTAATCCAT
>JBMYOR010000540.1:0-2804 GCA_049599535.1 Bacteroidia bacterium
GGGTTCCTAATCATCCGCTTACGTTAGACCTCTTATATGGTTTATATTTTCCCTTGGCAGCCCCTAGTGCTAACCCTTTTGAGTATGTGAGCCCTACAAATCCTTTTCATGTTTTAGAGCAGTTGGGCGATGAAATTGAATTTATTTTAGATGGTGGTGACTGTCAAGTTGGAATAGAATCTACCATTATAAGATTAGAAAACAATAGGATTGAAATACTAAGACAGGGCGGAATTACTAAAGCTGAACTAGAATCTAAAACTAAGCTCGAAGTTGTAGTGCTAGATGATGAAAAAAGGCAAAATATGCCCGGAAGCCACAAAAAGCACTACTCGAACAATAAAAATGTAGAGTTATTTGAAAATGGAGAAAAGGCTCCAAATCTTAATCAAAATGAATGTGCATTACTTTTTTCAAAACCACAAATTGAAATTGAAAACTGCTTTTATTTATGTGAAAATGGCGATACCACTGAGGCGGCACAAAATCTTTTTAAAATATTGAGAGAGTTAGGAAAAAGCAGTTTTGATAAAATATTTATTGAAAAAGCTCCGCAAAAAGGACTAGGGCCAGCCATTAACGAACGGCTTGTTAGAGCTGCCGCACAATAATTCGTGTAAAATTGAAGTAAAAAAAAGAGTGGTATAAACCACTCTTTTTTTTTGTATTAATGTGTAAATACTTATTCCACTCCTTTAAAGAATCGGCTCCATCTGATTCTATCTAAAAAACTCTCTTGAAACTTATCATAAGAAAACCAAATAAATAACGCTTTGCCTACAACATGATCTTCTGGCACAAATCCCCAAAATCTTGAATCAAGCGAATTATACCTATTATCACCCATCATAAAGTAATAGTCCATTTTAAAAGTATACTCGTCAATTTGGGTTTGTTCTCCATTTTCGCCCTTAATCCAAACCTTACCGTCTTTGGTAAGTGTTAAATCACCTGCATCTTCATAAATCGAAATACACTCATTATATAGGTGGTAATTTTTTTCATTCAATTCAATTGTAGTACCCTTTTTCGGTATCCACACTGGGCCAAAGTTATGAATGGTATAGCCTGAACTGTACCCTTTATCATCCATAAACATATTTGGATCTCGAGACTGAATCTTTTTTACCAGCTTAACCTTTTTAAGTTGTTCGAGCATTGCCGCTGAAGCTGGGGTCATACTTAATGCATATATAAAATCTCCATCTCCGTTTTCAACCCTTGGTCTGCCACTCGGATTTAAGTTTTGCCCTAAATCATATAAACTAATTTCACAATCATTTAGCTCATCAACCATTAGCGGGTATTGCTCAACAATAACCTTGTATGTAAACTGGGTATTTTCAGGAAACTCCATAAAATCACCGTTTACGTAAACTGAGTCATTAATAATTTGAACTTCATCACCAGCAATTCCAATACACCTTTTAATGTAATTTTCTCTCTTGTCTACTGGTCTATGAATTTCTTCAGGATAATTAAAAACTACTACATCTTCTCTTTCAACATCTTCAAAACCAGGAATTCTATAATAGGGCAAACCATCGCCAATTTCAATATATGATTTTGTGTTTTTGGTTAATGGAAGAGTGTTGTGCGCAAACGGAAAAGATAATGGAGTTTGCGGTACTCTAGGGCCATAGTTTGCTTTACTTACAAATAGAAAATCACCAACTAGCATCGAGTTTTCCATTGATGGTGTGGGTATGGTAAAAGCCTCAATTAAAAACCACCTTATAAGTGTTGCGGCCACCACGGCAAACAAAATAGAATCTGTCCAATCTCTAATGGTTGATTTTTCGATTTTTGGCAAATCGGCAGCTGGAGCGTCCCATTCAACATCTTGATTAAAAGAAAGATATCCCAAGTAAACCGGTGTTACGATTAAACCTAACAAGTAATCGTGAAACTCAGTTTTACCAAATGATTTTAATAAATCCATGATCATTTGACCATAAATAAAAACATTTAAAATAGGTACTAATAGCAATAATAACCACCACCATGGCCTGCCTTGTAACTCGAGCCAAGTGTATAAATTGTAAAATGGTATGGCCGATTTCCAACCAGGTTCGTTTGCCTTTTCAAACAACTTGTAAGCCGATACACCAATTAGTATGTACCAAACTAAAAAGAATATTATTACTCCTATCATGACTTAAATTTCAGTAGATCTTTCATATTGTAAACCCCTTGTTTGTTGGCTAAAAACTCAGCGGCCAACACGCTGCCAAGTGCAAAACCTTTTCTTGATTTTGCTTCGTGTTTAAGCGTTATTTTATCAATTTCTGAATCGTAAATTACTTCATGAGTACCGGGCACTTCATGCTCACGGTATGCAATAATTGGTAATGTATTTTTATCTACATTTTCAATTTCATCTTCTTTCCAGCCTTGGTAAGCATTATGATTGTTAATTAATCCTTGAGCTAACGTAATGGCTGTACCACTTGGCGAATCCTTTTTATGTATGTGATGAATCTCATTTATGTGTGCCTTATAATCTTGCGTGTTTTGCATAACTGATGCCAATATTTCATTTAAATGAAATACAATGTTGACACCAACGCTAAAATTGGTTGCATAAAACACTGCACCCTTATTGGATTCACATGTTTTAACCATTTGATCAAAATTTTGATACCAACCCGTTGTACCAACTACAATTGGCACATTGTTTTGCAAACACCATTCAATGTTTTTATAAGCTGCACTAGGTTGTGTAAACTCAATTGCAACATCTGCTTTTTGTAAGTTTTTTATCGTAAAATCCGATTCTCTGTTTTCCACATCTATTATTAAAA
>JBMYOR010000541.1:0-2797 GCA_049599535.1 Bacteroidia bacterium
ACTAGTCTGTCAGTCTTAAAATTTATTGAAAAGAATGTCCCAAAAGAAATATTTAAAGATGATGAAGTTGGAAAAAATTCAATGATTGATTCATTAAAATTTAGAGTAACAGGTTACAGTGGTATATATGATTACAGAAAAGACTCATTTGATAGTGTAGCATTTTACCGCACTTCAAAGTGGATTGTTCCTGGCAAACTAATAGAAGACTCTTTTTATGAAGAGCTTTACTACAAAGGCTTTTTTGAAGTAGGTTCTGTAGTTGAAGCAGCAATAAGCGACTTGAATCAGGGTAGCAAGCATAGAATGTTTATTTTACAAATTGACGATAAGGCAGATATTGACCTTAGGCAAAACCCACCAAAAGCTAATGGACTTGATTTATTTAAAATAGATGTAGAAGGCAGTGCAACTTTTAACTCGTGGCTTATGGCCGTTTCTTATACTTATTCAGGAAGCCTAGCTCGCTTTGCCTTAAACCCCCAATCACTTGGCGCACCAACCATTGCCAACTATCAAGTGCCAAACAACAACTTTTCAATTATTTCTCCTGCGGTTTATAAAGAGACTTTTGCGGTTGGTTCTTATGTAAACCTTTGGCAATATTATGATGTATTGGGCCAAAGACAACCACCACGTTGGGCTCGCAAACCAAGCGGTAGTTTATCTACTTTTTCAAGCAAAGGGCCATCTGTTGATGGTAGAACACTACCTGAAATTACCGCACCTGGTCAAAATGTAATCTCAGCAATTCCTGATTATTACAGCGGATGGAGCCCAAAAGTAAAAGATGGTACCTATGCGGTGAGTAGCGGCACGAGCATGAGCACACCCGTTGTAGCTGGCGCAGTTGCACTTTACCTTGAGCAAAACCCAAATGCTACACTAGCTGATGTGCGCAAAGCCTTTTTAAACAACACGCATGAAGATGAGCACACCAATTCTAATGGTGGCCTACCCAATAATTATTGGGGGTTTGGAAAGCTTGATGTGTACCGCGTAATGAGCGGCGGTATTTTCTTTTCGCAAAAAGAATTGAATAATTCAGGCATTAACATCTATCCTAACCCAACGAGTAACATCTTAATTATTGAAGATGAATTTGTTGAAGCTACCATTTTGAGCATTAATGGGAAAGGACTTATTAAATGCCAAACATCACAAATCGATGTATCGGGACTTAAATCGGGCACTTATTTAATAAGAATTGAGCAAGAAAATCAAATTGTGAATGCACGGTTTGTTGTGAGTAAGTAAACTATCTTCTACTCAACAAATCAAATAACGGTTGATTTATGGAATAATTACCATTCCCTAGCTTTTGTTTTATTTAAACACCATCTTTTGCCAAAGCATTAAGATAATTTGCAGCTATAATTCTTGAAACTTTAAGGTCCCCTACCAAAACTCAATTTTTGTATAAGGATGTTTAAATAAATTATCAAGCAAATCTTGACTACAAAATTTGTAATTGGATGTTATCCTTTGTTTAAAATCCTGCATTATTACCTTAATTGATTTGATTAAGTCAATTGTTTCAATAGATCGTATTTAATTCTAATTCAGCTTTGTAAAGATCGACATGAGTTGTTTCAATATTCTCAATAGCCGAACTATCTTTTGCTTTTTGCAGACCCAATGTATTTATTAGAATGGTTTGATTTGGTATAATTGTAGCCATACCCTTTAAGTTCAGCAAGTGCCGCATGTGCACAAGGCTAAGCTTTTAAAATTGCTTTAGTCTCAAAGTCTTTTTGTAAAGGGAGTTTTAATAGTTTCCAACTCATTCCTACGTAAAAAAAATCGCAAAAACTTTACAAAGACTTTGAACTGAGTAAAGAAAACAAGAAAATCTTTACCAAGGTCTTTCTTAATAACAATACTCTTTTTTTTGAAGCTTTATGCTCTCATCTTTTCATTTATTTTTGAGCGCTTTAACTTAAAAATCCATGAAAAGAATTATTGCTCTTATTGTATTAATAGCAGGCTTTAATACATTACATGCACAAGACAAAATGCTTTTGAGCATTGAGGATGTATCAATAAATTACAGCTTGTATCCACGTGAACTTTCACAATGTAATTGGATACCAAATACATCGAATTACACTTATGTAAACGATAATGAATTGCTCATATTTAATGAAAAAGGAACTCAAATTAAATCGATAAGCCTTGATGATTTAAACGCCCATTTTAATGAAGATGATCACCTTTCTCGTTTGCCTAATATTAGATGGCATGGTAGCAAAACGGCAAGCTTTCAAAAAGGAAAAACTATTTACAAAATAACCTTAACTACTACCATAAAGGTTGAAAAAGCCATAGAATTACCTGAAGGCAGCAATGCCCATTTAGAATATGATATTAAAACCTTAAACTACTCATATACAAATGGTAACGATCTTTTTGTAAATGGAGTAAAAATAAATGCTTCTGAAAATGCAGTAGTAAATGGCCAATCGGTACATAGAAATGAATTTGGAATTAACAAAGGAACATTTTGGAACCACAATCACAGCAAATTAGCTTTTTATAAAAATGACCAATCGACAGTAAGTGACTACCCTATGCTTAATATTACCACTAGAGTGGCCGAAGCTAATATGATTAAATACCCAATGGCTGGTGAAGCCAATGAAGTGGTAAAACTTGGCGTTTACGATATAAAAAGTCGCCAAACTCTTTATTTAAATACCGGTACCGAAGACCAATACTTAACCAATATAACATGGGGACCAAATGGCCAATTTATTTACATTGGAGTATTAAACAGGGGGCAAAACCATTTAAAATG
>JBMYOR010000542.1:0-2796 GCA_049599535.1 Bacteroidia bacterium
CTAAAGCCATGTAGTTGGCATTATGCTGATGTTTGTAATAGGAGAAAATGCTGCCCATTACCATTGAACCTAAATATAACAGCCAAAACTTTACCTCTGGGAAAGCCCCACCCAAGGCTTTGATTCCGCTTTCGGCCAATGGGCCAAAAAAGAAAAGCGTAACCAAATTAAAAATAAGGTGGGTAAAATCGGCGTGAATTAATCCCGATGAAATAAAGCGAAACCACTCGTTGGGTTCCTGATTCATTTTATACGGAAAAAAAATCAGCTTGTATTTAAGTTCAAGGTTATTAAAGGCCATTATAGATACGCCGGCTGTAATAATAATTATTAAGTAAGTGCTACTCATTTAATCTGATGGATTTGCAGCCAATAAATAAAGTACCGCCATTCTTATGGCTACTCCATTTTCAACCTGTTGCAGAATTACTGAATGATCGGGATGATCGGCCACTTTACTTTCAATTTCAACACCACGATTCATAGGCCCAGGGTGCATTACCGTAATTGGTTTATTAAGCTTACTAAGCCTATCGTAGCTTAGTCCAAAAATTCGGGCATACTCTCTTAAACTAGGAAAATAGCTGTCTTTTTGCCTTTCGAGTTGAATTCGCAACACATTTACAACATCGCACCATTCAAGTGCTTCGTTAATATTATAGCTTACGCTAACACCAAGCGATTCAATACCCTTTGGAATTAGGGTAGGGGGGCCGCACAATTTAATATTGGCACCTAACTTTTGCAGTGCATAAATGTTGCTTAATGCTACTCTCGAATGCACAATATCGCCCAGAATTAAAATATTCATACCGTTAAGGTCGCCATGTTTTTGCCTTATCGAAAAGGTATCGAGAAGCGCTTGTGTGGGGTGTTCATGCGTGCCATCGCCAGCATTAATTACATTGGCATCAATATTTTTTGCTAAAAAATCGCAAGCACCAACATGCGGATGACGCATAACCACCATATCAACTTTCATGGCCAAAATGTTGTTGACCGTATCAATTAAGGTTTCGCCTTTTTTAACTGACGATGATGAAGCGCTAAAATTCACCACATCGGCACTCAAGCGTTTTTCGGCTAGCTCAAAGCTAATTCGAGTACGTGTTGAATTTTCGAAAAACACATTGGCGATTGTGATATCGCGCAGAGATGGCACTTTTTTAATTCTTCTATTTAGAATGGTAGAAAAGTTATCAGCTGTTGAAAAAATCAACTCAATATCATCTCGGGTTAAGTGTTTAATACCCAATAAATGTGGTACGCTTAAAGCACTCATTTATTCTCTTGTTCTTTTGCTTTTGATTCTTCTTCGGTTAATTGCCATACGCCCTGTATGCCGTCGGTTTCGGGCCAACGTACTTTTACTTTTTCATTTGAGCGGGTATCTACCTTTATACCTGTATAATCGGCCTGTATGGGCAGGTGCCTACTATAGCGGCGGTCAACCAGTACAAGCAACTCAACTTTTGATGGGCGGCCAAATGCCTGCATGGCTTCAAGGCCCGACCTTACGGTACGGCCTGTGTAAAATACATCATCAATTAGCACCACATTTTTATCTTCAATCGAAAAATTTATGTCAAGCGCTGATGGTAAAATGGGCTCATCGCGTCGTCTAAAATCATCTCTGTGAAAGGTAATATCAAGCCTGCCGGTATTAATTTTTTTTCCAAAATAGTCTTGCAATCGCTTTTGAATGGCAATTGCCAAAAAAATACCACGTGGTTGCAATCCTATTAATACAGTGTCATCAAATCTTTCGTGATTTTCAATTAACTGAGCTGATAATCGATTAAGGGTAAGTTCGAATTGTTCTCCTTCAAGTAAAACCTTGGCCATAGGGTCTTAAAATTGCCCAAAAGTAAGCTAATACCACATAGCTACAAACCAAAATGGCAATTGCTACTTAAAATGAACTTTAAGGTCGTCAATAAATGTTTTTTGTGATGTGGTGTTGTATAGGTAAATCTTAATTATATCGGCATTTTTTACACTTGGCTTAATTGAGAACCGGTAATTTACTTCGGTCCATGCTCCGAGCTTTAAGGTGGTTATTGAATCAATAGGAATAGGGTTCCAGCTAAATTCAGTGTTTTTACCACTAAACTCAACAATCAAATTCAAATCTTCTGGCTTTTGTTCAATCCAAAATTGAAACGAAATATCAATCGTATTTTTTGTTGAATCTGAAATTTGGCTAAAAGGATAATCAAAGGTTAGGCTAAATGGCTCACTAGCGCCAAATTCACTTGCTTTAGTGCCCGAGAAAGCTCTAGTATGTGTTAATGTTTGCATTTGGCCCCACACTTCATCTTTTTCACCATTATGAAAAAAGAACTTTTGTTTGCCTGTTAAGGTATCAATCAATTGCACATAAGCATTTGGATGGATGGTTTTTATCGCCGTGGCCACATTGGCAGCAACTGCTTTTCTGCCTTTTTGAGCATAGTGCTCGGTAGGAAAATCTTTATCAATAAACAATTCATGCGCTACGATATTAAAATTGTCAACTACTTGTACTCCTTTTTGAGTATATCTTTCAACAAGCTTGTTTTTGTTTTTAAGCATTAGTCCTGCCAAATCGTTGCCCACAAGTTTTCGGGCATTTTCCAAATTTTCGGGCATTAAGTTAAAAATCAAATTCCAATTATTGTGCTCGGCAAGTTTTACGATTTTGTCAAAATCCTTTATTCTTTGGCTGTTGGTATCCAATTCAAACCCAAAACATTTAACATTTGAAGTTGCTAAGCTAGTTCTCGGCCAATCAATATTGCCATTGGTATCTTTAAC
>JBMYOR010000543.1:0-2775 GCA_049599535.1 Bacteroidia bacterium
ATGGATTAGGGTAAACAGAAAAATCATGTATTGCCGGCGTAAATTCAACATTTAACACATTTGAGTATTCAAACTCTCCATTAAAATCTACTTGCTTTAATCTGTAATAATTTATACCATTAACTGGATTTAGATCTACAAAAGAATAGCGCAATACATCAACTGAGTTACCAGCTCCCTTAATTTCACCTATCGGAGTCCAGTTTTCACCTAATGCCAATCGCTCAATTTCAAATCGATCATTATTTATTTCCATGGCTGTTTGCCATGTAAGCATTACTTTCTTATCAAAACTTTTAGCATTAAAAGACACAAGATCAACTGGAAGTGCCGAGCCGGTGCTACCTATGGCAAATAAATATTCGGTACCAGCAGTCATACCTTCTAATTCAATTTCTATCCAAAATGGATCAGAACCAGAAACAGAAACCCCTTCATTTACGCCATCTGTTCTCCATGATTGCAATGGGTCGCCTACCACCCAATAGTAGCTGGTAGCACTTGATGTATTAAAACCAGATAATACCGATGATGTTGTGCCTCCTGCACCATCATTCCATTGCAATTTAAAAGTTACCGTGCCTGCAATATCCTGATCGGGAATTACCGACCAAGTTTCTCCTATGGCATTTGCAGTTTGCTCGCCTGTTAAAGATTCAGGGTTTAAATATACATTTTGAGTTACCCTTGTTGAGATATTTGTGCCCTGGCAATCTTCGCAATTTACACGCACTGGCAGGTATGGATTTCTACCGATTGGTGCCGTATGCTCATTATTATTTTTTAATATTTTCATTTTATACCTACCTGTGCTTCCTGTTTTTAAGTACTCTGCAATAGCGCCATACCTACTGTATGATTTACTTTTTGGTAGTGTAAGATCGTAAGTTTGTAAATTGATATTTTTATTGTTAAGGTCTAATGTATCGGTAATTAATAAATCATCGCCGAGTTCTAATCCATCCTCTTCAATTTTAAATTTAGGCAATCGCTTAACTGACAAGGTAGTTGATCCGCAAATAAATTTATCGTTAGTTAAACCCCCATTATTTTTACCATGAATAGTTGAGCCCCCTTTTAATTGTACATAGTGTTTGCTTTCAATATAAAAAACTCCGTTACCGGTTACATCAGTTCCTTTTAGTACCATATCATGCTTATCACCAAAATGCTCGCAGTAACCATTATTTATAAATTTACCGTATTCAAAAGAACCTTCAACATAAAAAAGCCAACCACCGGGGTTAATTACAATAGAATCTGACGAACTATCGAAGTTGATTTCATTTGCAGTAAATGTTCCATTGTTATTAATGATTAATGCTCCACCATTTTCAATAGTAACAGTACCATTAAACTGAACATCTGCGCTCACTAACACATGTGCTCCATCAATCACTAAGTTGCCCGTGCATGTAAAATCGGCATCAAGCTTTGAAAAACTTGTAAGTGTAGCATTACAAAATGACGAGGCCATTAACTCATTTGATGTGTTTACAAAAAGAGCAATTAATAATGCTAAAACGGCCTTTACATAAACCTTCTCTTTTAACACACAGTTTACCATAATTACTTTTTGATTAATTGTTTTTATTACTCCCATAATCTTATGTGTTTTAATAAGTACAGTCTTCTTTTTTGCGACTAATCCTAAATTATTACCGCCACAATACTAAACAACTCACCGACACATAAAAGCAATTTAACCGAAAATAAATAATTTTCATCGAAAATCTTAGGGTATAAAACACCGAAAAGAACTTGAATTTAAATCATAAAATCTATCTGAAATATTCAAATTAATTTTTACCTAAACTTAAACTTTACTAACTACAAATCAAATTGGTTTTTCTAATTTTAGAGCATAAACTCAACCCATGGAAACTCGAAAAAACGCACTTGTAATTTTTACAAAAAACCCAGTAGTAGGTAAAGTAAAAACCAGATTAGCCAAAGACATTGGAGATAAAATGGCATTAAAAGTTTACATGCAACTTTTAAAGCATACACGAGAAATAACTAAAGAAAATGGCTTTTGCGAAACCAAAATATTTTACGATAATTTTATTCCTTCAAATGATAATTGGGATGAATCTAATTACGACAAATACTTACAGGGCGCTGGTGATTTAGCCACCAAAATGAAAAACGCTTACAAAACCATGTTTGACGAAGGGTATGAAAATGTAATAATTATGAGCCCTGATTGCCCTGAACTTACCAGCGCTAGAATAAAACAGGCCTTTGCTTTACTAAAAAATAAAAACTTTGTAATTGGACCACTTAAAGACGGTGGCTACTATTTACTTGGCATGAATAAATTTAGCCCTGAAGTAATTAACGGGATTGAATTTGGAAAAGGAACAGCCTATGCCGAAACCCTTAAACGATTTGAATCTTTGGGTGCTTCATATAAAGAGCTGGCTGAAACCTATGATGTTGATTTTGCAAATGAAATACCTGCAAAACTTAGAAAAATAGTTGGCCTTGAAGAAACAACCCTTGACAGTATTGACGAAGAAAATATTGAAGAAGCGCATAATAAGGCTGATGAAGAAGAATTTAGTTCAGACAATGAAGCAACCGATTATTCAGACATTGATCGTGTAGATGATGAAGAAGATTAATTGAACTAAATAGCATAAAAAAAGCGGCTTATGGCCGCTTTTTTTATTTATCTCTCTACTTCTATCTTTCTAAAAATTTTACCCCAATCTTTCCATTTAAAAATGAAAGAACATACTATTAAGAATGCTATACTAGAAAGAAGCATCA
>JBMYOR010000544.1:0-2774 GCA_049599535.1 Bacteroidia bacterium
TAATTGTGTTAAGCCTTGCAGGCCATCTTTTTTCAAATGAAGGTTTATGGGGGTTATGGCAGCTTACGCATGTTTTTGAGACCCTTGGTTGGGTCCAGCCACTAAGGTTTTTACCATGTGCACCGCCCAACCAATCTTTATATTGAGTTGAGTGGCATTGACTGCATTGCTTATAACTATGATTATAGTCGATTGATTTACCCTGAATACTTCGTAATTTGTCTGGATGTTCATTCATATTATGACAAGTATTGCACTCCATTATATGAGCATCGGCATGGTTAAGCTCTAAATTCCAGTGTGATTTTTTACCTCCTAAAGAGTCGGTAGATTTTAATTTATTTAAGGGCTCAGTGTGGCACTTGCTGCATTTAAATTGTATTAGATTTTGTGTTCTTTCGTCGATGTAGAATTTTGGATGTCCTTCTTTGGTTTCAACTTTAACCGTGTCAACACCTGCAATGTCAAGCCCCTTATGCTCATAGCCAAGAGAATCATTATGTTCAGAAATCATTTGGTCAATAACGGAATGACTTCCATGCTCATGAGCCACTGGGTGATTGCATGAAACTGTAAAAAAACAAATACAGCTAAAGACAATTATGTAAGATGCGAGTCTCATGGTGCAAATTGTTAATTGTTGGGACGTTTCCATTCTTTAATAATTGAAGATTTAGCGCCTTTAGCATGGCATTGCAAACAATTACTTCTCTCGGGGTGGCTCACTTTAATTTCTTTTACAGCCGATGGACCAAGATGGCAAGAAAGGCAGTTTTCGTGCATTTTTATTTCATGCGGAATTACAGGAGGGCTAGTTGCCAGTGCCCTATTGTTCAATGATGTGGGCATAGGTTTTTGCCATTCAGACTTTTTAAAATACTCTTCAGTATTTACAGGTACATGGCATTGTTTACACGAGATATAATCAGGATGCGGGGTTATTGGTGCATATGCATTGAAATTGGGTACATAGCCACCATTTTTGTGGCATTGTAAACAGTTGTTAGCACCTATATTTCCTTGGTTTTCAACTGTATGAGGAATGATTGGTGGAGCTCCTGGGTAGGCTCGGTTATTATAATATTTTTCAATGCTTCTGCCATCTTCGTTAAAGAAATCGGCATTTAAACTCATAACACGCTCAAATCCATCAAAAACTCCATCTTCTAAACTTTTTGAAGGTGTGTTGATTACATGGTCATCAACATAAACAGCTTTGCTATTGTTACTATTTATGCCCTGTTCAAGAATAACTATGGCAGCTATTAGCAGAGCTGTAAAGCAAAAGGCAATTATTATTTTGGATAAGATCTTCATTGCCAGTTTTTAGACTTTTTCTAAATAGACCGCACACTTTTTATAGTCAGGCTCTTTTGAGATTGGACAAAATGAGTCTAAAGTCACGTCGTTTATTAAAAAACCTTCATCAAAGAACGGTACGAATACCTGACCTTGTGGTGGTACTCCGCGTTCGTTTATACTGGCGGGTAATTCCATATTGCCACGTCGGCTGGTTACTCTCACTTTTTGGCCGTTTGCTATGCCTAGTTTCTTGGCATCAATTGGGTTTATTTCACAATAAGCGTTTGGAACTGACTGGTGCAATACTTTTACTCTTCTTGTCATTGAACCAGTATGCCAATGCTCAAGTACACGGCCCGTATTTAACCAAAATGGATATTCTGCATCTGGTTCTTCTGCGGCAGGTTCATATGGACGTTGAAATATTACCGCCTTATGATCATCTTTGCCGTAAAAATCAAACTCGCCTTCTTTAGCGGCAGGATCATATTGTTTATTGAAACGCCATTTTGTACTTTTTCCATTTACAAAAGGCCAAATTACTCCGCTTTCTTTTTTCAAAACTTCATAAGGTGCCATACCGTGTTTTGCACCATCATGAAATTGCATGTATTCATTCCAAATCTCTTCAATATGGGTTTCTTTACTCCATGGAAACCATTTTTCATACCCCATTCTTCTTGCAACTTCAATTAACTGCCATGTGTCGCTCATTGCTTCACCTGGAGGGTCCACTAATTGATTAAAATGCTGAGTTCTTCTTTCAGAGTTGCCATACATTCCTTCTCTTTCTATCCACATGGCTGAAGGTAGTATTACATCGGCTTCGTCAGTAGTTGGTGTAGGATATACATCGGAAACTACTACAAAACGGTCTTCCTTTCTCATGCCTTCCCTATACCTAATCAGGTTTGGCATTGTTACCATCGGGTTGGTAACCTGTATCCACATAAATTTAATATCACCCCTGTCAAGGGCCCTAAACATTTCAACTGTATGATATGTAGGTTTAGGGTCTATATTCTCAACTGGCACATCCCATATTTTAGCAGCTTTTTCTCTTGCTGCTTCCTTCATTACAACTCCATATGGAAGTTTGTGTGTAAGTGTTCCTGCTTCTCTAACAGTTCCACAGGCTGAGGGTTGACCTGTTAATGAGAATGGGCTATTTCCAGGTGATGAAATCTTTCCTGTAAGAAGGTGAATGTTATAAACTAGGTTGTTTATCCAAGTACCACGTGTATGTTGGTTCATTCCCATACACCATAAAGACATTACCTTTTTATTTGGATCTCCGTAAAGACTAACAAGATATTTCAGGTCTTTTGCCGAAACTCCAGAAAGGCTCTCTATTTTTTCTGGACTATAATCACTTAAAAACTTCTTGTACTCTTCAAATTGACCATCTTTGATCCTCCCCTCAAAGTGGAGGTAGAGTCTTGTATCTGCCGGCATATCGGACCTCTCGAATC
>JBMYOR010000545.1:0-2773 GCA_049599535.1 Bacteroidia bacterium
CTGATCCCAGGCTAGATACGGACCATAAAAATAGATCTTTACCATTTCAACATTCTGCGTTGCATAGCAAATGTCTTTAACTTCTAGTCGGGATTGTGCCGACCATTCACCGTTACCATCACCGCACTTTGCCCTTACATAAAAATCGTAATATTCTGTTTCTAAATAAAATTCGGTTAATGATTTTTGGGCTGAATTTGCATTAATTACGGTAAATTTTTCAGCATCATCGGGGCTTTTGCTATCGGTTGATTTGCTATAAGCAATTTCATAATCAACAGCATCAGGGTGTGCATTCCATTCAAAAATAATATCACTACCACTTTGAATCACTTTTAAACCAGTTACCGCAGCACAGGGTTCAGTTTCGCCATTGGGTTCATCAACCGAACATGAAAAAATAAAAGAGATAAATAATAGTGGAATTAAAATGCGCATAGCTTTTGTTTTGGTCAAAATTACAAATGTTTTACTCTACTGAATTTAGTTTTTGGGTAGTACATCACTTTTATACATGCCCAATAAGGTAGTATTACCTTTTACTTTATAAGCCCAAAACATGCCAGGTGTATTAAATGATATGGCCACATTTCCGTTTTTATCAAGGGCTATAAGCCCACCTTTAGCATCTTGTTGTGCAAGCTTTCTATGTATAATCTGATTAGCAGCTTCAGGGGCCGTTTTTCCTAAATATTCAATTTGAGCACTTAAATCATAGGCTACAGCATTTTTAATAAAATACTCACCATGCCCTGTGCATGATACACCACAAGTTTTATTATTGGCATAAGTACCCGCCCCAATAAGTGGGCTATCTCCAATTCTACCGAATTGCTTTTTATCCATACCACCAGTAGATGTTCCTGCTGCAATATTGCCATTAACATCAATGGCCACACAACCCACAGTGCCCATTTTATGCAGGTTTTTAATTCTTTTTTCTCGTGCTTCGCGTGTTTTGGGTGTTATAAAATACTCTGGCTCCATGGGCTCAAGCTTCATTTTTACGGCAAAATCTTCGGCACCATCTCTACACAACAAAACATGTTTGGTTGAATCTTTTACCATTCTGGCTAACGAAATTGGATTTTTCACGGTTTTAACTCCAGCCACACCACCAGCATTTAAGTTGCTGCCATCCATAATACTGGCATCTAATTCTGCATTGCCCTCGGCGTTTAAAACTGCTCCTTTACCCGCATTAAATAGCGGATGATTCTCTAAATAATTAATTGTTTTTTCAACAGCTACTAAGGCACTAGCGCCACTGTCTAAAAGTATATAACCAATTGTTATGGCTGAATCTAAAGCATTTTTATACTGTTGTTCTAATCCATTTTGCATAGATTCTTTGGTAATCCAACCTGCGCCCCCATGTAGTACAATAGCCGGTAACTGATGCTTTTTTACTACTGAATTTATAGTGGTAGAATCAGTAACCGGCGCTTCAATTTCAGTATTTGATTCGCTTTGCTGATTTGATTTACAACTAAATAAACCTGCGGTAAAAATTAAAATGGTAATTAAAAATTTCATTTAGCTGTATTGATGCTTTTAAAAATGCCCAATTTAATTGCCAAAATTGGATTATTGTAAATGAAACCATTTTGATTACCCAATAATGCTCAATGTACTTTGTTGCACTATAGTTTAAAAATTTGAGTCCCATAATAAATTAATGGTAGGGTAATTAAATTTATAGGGGTATCGGCATTACTACCACAAGCACCGCGATGAACTGAAGTCCATTGTTCTTGATCAGAAGCGAGCGATTTCAATCGATTGTATGTATGTGGTTTTACGGGATTTTTTGGTTTAGTGGCAAGTTTACCGATGCCCTTTTAAATTTAAAGCTTTGCTAGCGCTATATATGTGATTTAAATGCTGCATCATTAGTGAATTGATTTTTTACATCTAGCCAATTAACTAGCATCAATCCGATATGGATGGTTGAAAACGCTTATTATTCATCAAATTACCATAGGCGCCTTTTTATAAAACGGTATTTCGCTAAAATTCACTTTGCCCCTGCCCTATTTATTACACATTTCGCATTGGGTAATTAAACAAGAATTTGATGCTTATAGCATTGTAAATGCAAAAAGCCCATAACACCAAATTGGCTATAGGCTTTAACAGGATTATTATTTAAATCCTGCATAATTAATTAGCTTGTAAAGTGAATCTAAGTCACTGAAACAACATCAGCACAATTTGGCGGATATCTTCTCAACTCAGCTTTATTGAGCAAACTAGTAACAACTCCGCTTTTGGGCTCGGGGTTTTCAACCGTTTTTTTATTTGGGAACTCAACCTTACCACCAGCTGCCAATTCGCGAAACTGCCTCATACTGGTAATTTGTGGACCTATTTTGCGGTAAAAATCATTTTTATGCAGGGCATGAATTTTTTTACGCGCGTTGTTTTTATCAAAATAGTGCAATCCATATCGTCTGTCGGCTTCGTCAGCTTCAGGGTTTATACACATTGCGGTTGGTATAAGCACCTCAAAATGCTTTTTGGAAAATAGCTCAGTTACATCTGCTCCTTTTTGCGGACCAAACTCAACAAGTACCACCCATTCTGTTTCTTCTCCGTCGCTTGTTTTTCTTTTAGCCTTATCAAAGCCATTTAATTTGGCTTGTTCTGGATTGTAAATTTTAAGTATAAAATACTTTTCGTATGTGTTTACATCAAGTGCTTTTAATTGCGCTTCACCTTCCATATTCAAAAAAAAATTTGTGTAAAACTAAGCATGTAAGAATTATTAACC
>JBMYOR010000546.1:0-2771 GCA_049599535.1 Bacteroidia bacterium
AGTGATTTTGGTGTAAATTGCAACTACGTTCATCCACAGTGATATGCCATTATTTTCGTTTAAATAGGTTATTTATTATTTAAGGAACAAATATTTGATGTTTATAATCAAATGTTGCACTATGATATGTTTTACAATACTGATAATACTTGGCGTCAACAGGGTGTAGCGGCTGATTTTGCCCTATTATTTTCAGATATTATTGAAGAGTTGCAGTTTAATGGTTTTGCTACAAGGCAAAATCCTACTGATTTTGGATTAACTAGCGAAAGGCTGTTTTATGGTGGTAACATTACCATGGTTCAGAGTAAATATTTTAACGCCGGTGTAAATTATGTGTCAATGGCCGATGTAACAGGTACAAGCGCCGATACCACTGCATTACGCATGCCCGTGCTAACCGGATTAGCGGCAGTGAATCTTGATAATGAGAATTGGAAATTAAAAATAGCATCAGAGTTTGGCAATAGCAGAGCGTTTTTTACAAATGATACAGCGTTTGGAGAAAGAGCTGATTATTTTTATGATTTTGGCGCAAGGTTTGACCTTAAGCAATTGGGCGTGTATGTAGATTTAAATTATAAAGATGTTGGGCCTAATTTTAGAAGCCCAGGAGCGCAATCACTAAGGGTAAATTACTTAGGCAACCCAACATTTTTATCGCGATACGGAAAAGATCAGGAGCTACGACAAATTGCACTCATTGATTTTTTAAGAGATGCTTCGCTTTACAATTATGCTTTATCAAACAACCTTCAAACTTATCAGCCAAGATTTGGAAATGCTCAACCTTATGGTGCTGCAACTCCAAATAGAAAAGGTTTTACATTAAAGGCGGGTCAAAAAGATGCCGATGAACGATGGGAAGTTGAAGCTCAATACCAAGCCTTAACTGAAGTTGTAGGGCAAGGTACCGATGCATTAAGATCATTTAATACCATGAGAGTTGATGGAGAAATTCATGCTGATGCGTTCTTAGGTTCTTATGCTAAAACCATTGATTTTGAGTTTTCGTACTGGAACGAAAATACCAGCAGAACAGGAAATGAAACTTATGAAAATGTTGATTTTACCAATACATCTTATGCAATTGGTATTGAAGTAGAAACAATTGATAAATTGAGTTTATTGTGGGGCATAATGTCACTCGAGTCTACCGGAAATGAGCTTTTATCGATTAGAAATAATAATGGTGATGTTTCTGATTTTGTTGAGTACAACGACAACATAAGCGAATCAATAAATTCATTAGGAATTAAATACCAATTTTCTGAAAAAAGTAGTCTTCAGTTCAACTGGCAAACAAGCCAATGGATTGATAAAAATGATAATAATTTAGATTACAATTTAAACCAGTTTGCCTTAATGTACAACCTTAAATTTTAAGCCATGAGAAAATTTAAACTACTATTATCCCTCTTAAGTATATTGTTATTTACAATTGCTTGCGAACGTAACCTAGATACAGAAGGCCCTAATCTTAGCGATTTATACGGAGAATTTAAAGTTATTGAAGAGTTTGATGTTTCGCAAGGTACTGTAGCATTTGCAAGTGGACAGTCGGTACATTTTACCGGAAGTTTTTCAAAAATTATTGATTGGAAATTAACCATTACAGGCCAAGCAACTGGTGCTCAAAAAGTGTTTGAAGGAAAAAGTCGTAGACTAGATGAAACCAATACATTGTGGGAGGGCGAGACAACCCAGCTACCCATTTTTGGCGCAGAGCAGTGCATTGCTGAGCTAAGTGTGGCCAGTGATTCGCTTCAGTTTTCAAAAACTATATCAATCGAAAGCCCAAAAGCACAGCAAGAAGCACTTGTAGTAGCTGACTTTGAAAATGGTTGGAACGATGACTGGATCACCTTTGTGCAATCTGGTGCGGATATGACTTTTAATATCACGGATACCGACCCCGCAGGCGAAGGCAGTTTTTATTACGATATGGGTGGCGAAGTAGATTGGGATTGGCTTATTGGCTTAATTGAGTTTCCGGCAACTGCGTTGGGCACTACCACTTATGATTTAAGTGATAATGGCAATAATGTATACTTTAATACAATGCTTTATTTGCCTGAAGGCGTAACAAATCCATTATTGCTTTTTCAGTTTAGCGAAGATGAAAACGAAGATGGAACTTTTGATGCTGATAGTGAAGATATGTATTCAGTTGAAGTAAGGGCTACTGATCTTGAGCCAGGTTGGAACTTATATTCTATCAAATACTCAGATTTAGCAGCTTTGGCCAATGGCGCACCTGTAGAGCCTAACGGAAATGGTAATCACGAGCCTAATAAACTATCTAAAGTGAGCTTATTGTATTTAGCAAATCCATCTTCGGGTTATGCTCAAACCTACATGGATTTTGTATCGTTTACCGAAGGTGAACCATTAAAACCATAATATATGAGACAGCTAGTTATTTTGCTGCTACTTTTTATGGTTTCATGTGTTGAAATTAAAGAAGTCGCGGTGTTTGATAAACCCGCCAAACAACAAGAACCAGACGGTTTTAATGGTTTTTACAGCACAAATGTTTTTGACGATTACATTACACAAGAACTATGGTTTTCGCCTGAAGCATCTTGCTTAAAGGTTGAAACAAGTAAAGATATAAAGCACTCAGGCGAGGCATCATTGCACTTGAAATGGGATAAAATATCACAATCTTGTGAGTGGTTGGGGCTTGGTATTGGCTGGGATGCCTGGAACGGAAAAGACCTTAAGAACATTAAAAACACCGCAGCAATTGAAATGATGGTTAGAAATGC
>JBMYOR010000547.1:0-2763 GCA_049599535.1 Bacteroidia bacterium
GCGAGGCATTTATCCCAGCCCATTGCGTACGGTGTCCTAAACTTAAAATTCCGCCGTATTCTAGCCCTGCAAAGGCCGGATTGTAAAACATAGCACCATTTTGCACTTGACTATATATGCCTTGCTGCTGCGCACTAGCCATGCTGCAAGTTGCCATTAGTATTATAAGTATTAACCTAATTTTCATTCCAAAACTGTTACGTATCCTGTTAATGCTTGTTTTTCGTCAACTTCTAGTATATAGATGTAGGCACCAGCAGGAACCATTTTGCCATTGTGCCAGCCATTCCATTGCTCTTCATCATTCTCACTTGAAAACATAACGCTACCCCATCTGCTATAAATAATGAGCTTGCTATTAGAAATTAGGTCTAAATTTCTAATAACCCAAGTATCATTAACACCATCATTATTTGGGGTAAAGGCCGTTGGTATAATAAGGTCAACTACATTGATTTTAACTGATGCTTCACCGAGACAATAGCCTTTTGCCGTTGCATTAACAGTTACTGTTGTACTTGATGAAATGCTTGCGGTTGTTTTAGCCTTATCTGGGTCTGAAAAAATACTACTTGGTGTCCAGCTATATTTTTCAGCTTCGGCGGAGTAAGCTTCAATATCAAACTCTGTTTCGGCCAAAACATTTTGAGGATAATCTGTAATTATAACTTTAACTTTTGGTGCAAAATCAACATTGAATTTAACCGTATCTGTTTTACAACCGTTTGAGTCAATAACGTAATAATAATAAGTGTTTTCGCCATTGGTTCTTATGCTAGCCGAATTTCTATTAAAGGTGAAACCATCGCAAGGAACATTTAAGCATCCCCAATCATAAAGGTAAGGTGCAAATCCGCCTTGAGCCATTGCTTCAACCTTGTATTCATCGCCAAGGCACAGTGAAGTATCGTTAAGGGATACACCGTAAAGTGAGTCGGGTTGGGTTATGAAAACATTTAATCTGCTTTTACAGCCAATGCCATCAGTTGCAGTAACGGAGTATTTACCAGCCTTAAGGCTATCAATCATTAATGTGGTTCGGGGCGGACTTGTATTCCAAACCACATTTACCTTACCCGTGCTTTGTAATACAGCAAGCTGAATGGCCCCATTACTCTCTCCGAAACATTTTACATGCTCTTTGTTTCTTGTTGCAATTGTGGCTGTATCGGGCTGAAATATGTCTTGCTCAAGGGTATCAAAGCAATTGAATTGATTGCTAGCAATTAGTCTTGTGGTGTATTTACCAGGTGAGAATACATGATAAGGCGATTTCGATTTACTTGAGTCACCATCTCCAAAAAACCATTTATAGCGTGTAATGGCTTTGCCTTCAATGGTTTTATTGTTAAAATAGACCGAATCGTTAGGGCAAACGGTATCAGTTTTAAAGGCTCCTTTTGGTGCTGGGCTTATGAGTATAAACTTCGAAATAGAATCAATGCATTCAGGCCCGTTTATTACTTTTAATGAAACCAAAAAGGTATCAGGCGGTAGGGTAGATCTATAGTTTCTTTTGTTAGAAATAAGGATGTTGTCCAAACGCCATTCATACTTTGTAGAATCATTTGCACCTTCTGTTTGGTTTTTGAAACGAATTGTCTGATTATCACATCTTCCATTAATATCCATTCCAATTACAAAAAGTGAATCATTATATATGGTTTGTACCGAAGAATCGGCACATGAAAAATTTGGCCCAATGCCGCCAATCACCTTTACCGTATAATCTTTAACAGAGTCATACAAATGGGCAAATGGAAAAGCAGTATTTATTGAGCTGCCATCGCCCATTTGCCAATGAAATCGATAAAATTTATTCTCCGCAGATTCTAACTTAAAAATGAATGTGTCGTTTTCACAGTTTTTTGAAAAAGTAAATTCGACCTTAGGAGGGGCTAAAATTCTTAAGCTTTTGGTTAAGCTATCCCTGCATCCGGCTTTATCTTCCATAATGAGCTTTATACGGTACACACCAAGAGTGTCAAAAGCCTTTACAGGATTGTATTGCATGCTTGAGTCCATTTCGCCCATGTACCACTTAAATTTTTTCATTGGTTTTTTAAAGCTTGAATTATTGGTAATTCTTAGGGAATCGCCTGGGCAAGTATTATAAATATCAAAGTCAACAATAAGGGCTGTGTCAACATTAATTGTTTTTGTAATGAAGTCGGTACAGCCTTGTGGAGTTGATGCGGTTAGCTTAACCGTATAGTTTTTGTTTGGATCGAATGAATAGGCAACTACTCGTTGGCTAAACTTTTTGTTATCAAAGTCCCAAGTGGTAGAATAGTATTTAGCGTTGCTAACCTGGCTGTTTAAAAAAACGGTGTTCCTGTTACAAGCTGAATCAACTGTAAAATCAGCCTTAGGGATGTTTGAAATAAAAATCTTTTCCTTTTTTACAGAAACGCAATTTGAGTCGGCTGTAACGGTAAGCCAAACTACATGGGTAGTATCGCCCAAACTGAATACGTGTTTTGGGTTCACATCACTTGTTCCACCTTCAAACTTAAAACGCCACCTAATGCGCATGGCGCCATAAGTAACAGTTGAGTTATTGGTAAATGAAATGGTATCGCCTAGGCAATGCCTGCCGCTGTAAGAAAAATCGGATTTGGGCACAGGGCCGTTTATGTTGGTGGTGGCATAAGAAGTATCATGACATATGCCCACATCATAAATTCTACGGTAATTGGTTTTTTGTTTAATAAATTGATTTCTAATTAAAAAAGAGTCTTTGTTTGGTAGCTCTTGCCAATC
>JBMYOR010000548.1:0-2763 GCA_049599535.1 Bacteroidia bacterium
TCAATGAATTAGTTTTTAGAAGCGATGATTGAAGAGTTAGATGCTCACCTTCATCGTTCAAACTAATATAGATCTAGTTTCATATTTACAGCGCTTAGCATTATTACAAATTATGCTACTGATGCTAGAGTCAATGTGATTGAGAATGACCCAACAGCATGTCAGTATATTTCTAAAGAAATTGTTCTTGAGCAATCAGCTTCTTCAATTAAGATTCTTGTTGAAGCACATGCCACTGCCAACGCAGATGTTAGAGCATTCTACGCGGTCAATGCAAATCCAGGAAAAGAACCAATCTTTATTCCTTTCCCTGGATATTCAAACTTGAATGAAAGAGGTCAAGTAATTGATGCTAAGAACAATAATGGTGAGTCTGATGTATTCATGACCAAATCAAATAGGTATGCTTTTGAGTCACAAAACTTAGACTTCAAAGAATACACATTCACAGTTGATGATTTGCCTGAGTTTAGAACTTATAGAATTAAGTGCTTTTTTAATACAGGCAAGCTTTTTTATTTAGAATATAATATTAGGTTGCTGTTTTACTTGATGAGCCAAAAAGCATGGGCCTTGTGTGCTATTGACTTAGATACTTTGATGCCTGCCACGTTAGTTTCGCTAATAAGAAAGTATAAATTGGTGTATGATGCCCATGAGTATTTTACTGAAGTACCCGAAGTTGTAAACCGAAAACGAGTTAAGGCAATTTGGGAATGGGTGGCAAAAACATGCATTCCAAAGGCTGAATTATGTTATACGGTTGGCCCCAAATTGGCAGACATTTTAGGGGAGAAATACCAAAGTAAATTTGGTGTTATCCGCAACCTTCCGGTTACAGCACATTTTGAAAGTAAGAAAGACATTTACGAAAGTTATCCTGAACTTGATTCAGGGTCTATATCTAAAGAGCACCACCACAACAGGCGGTTTATACTTTACCAGGGCGCTTTAAACCAAGGCCGTGGGCTTGAAGCCTTAATTGAAGCGAGCAAAGATTTAAACGTTGCCGTAGTATTGGCAGGCGAAGGTGATTTAAGCCAAAACTTACGAGCACAAGCTAGTGCACTTAAAGTGCAGAATGTTAAATTTTTGGGGTTTGTAAAGCCCGATGATTTAAAGACCATTACGGCTAAAGCTTGGCTAGGTTATAATCTGCTCGAAAACAAAGGCTTGAGCTACTATTACTCACTGGCCAATAAATATTTTGATTATGCCAATGCAGGCGTGCCTTGTTTAAATAGTAAGTTTCCTGAGTATGATGCTCTAAACCAACAGTTTAATTGTTCGCGGGAGATAAACTTAAGTGCAAAAGCAATTGTAAGCGAAGTAGAATATTTACTTAATAATCAAGTTGAATATGAACAGCTATCGCGCAATAGTAAAAAAATGGCCGATGTATTAAATTGGGAAAATGAAGAGAAAAAGTTGATTGAATTATATGAGCAGCTCTAGTCAAAAACACTTGCATGTTGTATCGTTCGATGTGCCTTTTCCGCCAAATTATGGAGGAGTAATTGATGTTTTTTACAAAATAAAAGCGCTCTATAATCTAGGAGTTAATATTACCTTACATAGCTGGAAATATGGTGATCGTGGCGAGCGCTCAGAACTTACAAGGTACTGCAAAAAGGTAATTTATTACAAGCGTAACCGGTTTATGAATCCATTTGCCGGCCCTTTGCCTTATATTGTAAAAACCCGATACAATCAAACATTAGTAAACAATTTAAATGTTGATGATAGTCCTGTTTTATTTGAAGGTTTGCATACTACTGCTCCACTTTTTTTTAGTGTACTAAAGCCTACCAAAAAAATAATGGTACGTAATCATAATATTGAGAGCGATTACTACCGCCTATTGGCCGAGAAAGAAACCAAACCTTTTAAAAGAGCCTATTTAAGAAAAGATGCCAAGCTGCTAAAAAGTTACGAGCCCATTTTAGCAAAAGCAGATT
Source organism: Bacteroidia bacterium (assembly GCA_049599535.1). GTDB lineage: Bacteria > Bacteroidota > Bacteroidia > CAILMK01 > JACPUW01 > JACPUW01. Next base: position 1,959 of record JBMYOR010000548.1, read on the forward strand.
TTGTGGCTGCTATTTCGCACAAAGATTGTAATCAGCTGCAGCCACTTTGCAATAGCATTTATGTTCCGGCTTTTCATCCCAACGAAACCCTAAGTATTAAAAAAGGGAGCGGTAACTATTGCCTTTATCACGGCAATTTGGGCGTAGCCGAAAACAGCGAAGCAGCAATTTGGTTGGTTAAAAATGTATTCTCAAAAATCAAAGTACCATTAATTATAGCGGGCAATACGGCCCCAACCGAATTGAGAAAATTAGTGGATCAATATGAGCATATACAGCTAAAAGAAAACTTAAAAATTGCAGAGTTTGATAACTTAATTCAAAACGCTCATATTAATGTTTTGCCAACTTTTCAGCCCACAGGCATAAAACTAAAATTGCTTAATGCACTATACAAGGGTCGTTATTGCTTGGTAAATGAACACATGGTTATAAATACGGGCTTAGAAAGTATTGTAGATTTGGCAAACAGTTCTGATGAATTTGTTAGAAAAATAGAGCAATTAATTAATCGCCAATTTGGTGAAAATGAGATTGCCAAGCGCGAGCCATTGCTTAAAAATCATTTTAGCAATCAAAAAAGTGCTCAAAGCATAATCAAACACTTGTACTAAACTTCTAAATGGCTAGGCTCAATAGGGCTTATTACACCGGATTCTAATTGTAAAACCTTACTAGGGTGGTAATGAATTAGGTTGTAATTATGGGTTGCCATTAATAGAGCAGTGCCTTGTTCAGTAATCTTTATCAAAAGGTCTAAAATTTCTTTGCTCGTTTTTGGGTCAAGATTACCGGTAGGCTCATC
>JBMYOR010000549.1:0-2760 GCA_049599535.1 Bacteroidia bacterium
GCTATGTAGGCGAAACTTTTGATAAGGAACTGCAAAAATTAGGCAGGATGAATCCGGCCGCGGCAGAGTATAGCGTAGTTTATAATTATCTTGAGCTGCTACTCGATTTACCTTGGGATGAAGTGACCGATGATGATCATGATTTAAAAAAGGCCGAAGAGATTTTAAATAGAGACCATTTTGGACTCGAAAAAGTTAAAAAAAGAATACTTGAGTTTTTAGCAGTGCTAAAACTAAAAGGCGACATGAAAAGCCCTATACTTTGTTTGCTAGGCCCTCCGGGTGTAGGTAAAACATCGTTAGGAAAATCGGTAGCCGAAGCCCTAGGCAGAAAGTATGTGAGAATTGCGCTAGGCGGGTTAAGAGATGAAGCAGAAATACGCGGACACCGAAAAACTTATATTGGTGCAATGCCCGGTAGAGTAATTCAATCTATTAAAAAGGCTAAAACCAGCAACCCAGTAATGGTGCTCGATGAGATTGAAAAAGTGGGTTCAGACTTTAGAGGAGATCCGGCATCAGCCTTACTCGAGGTGCTAGACCCTGAGCAAAATACTGCCTTTTACGATTATTTTCTTGAGCTTGATTATGACTTGTCAAAAGTGCTATTTATTGCAACAGCCAACTCGCTCGATACCATTCATCCGGCACTTAGAGATAGAATGGAAGTAATAGACCTAAGCGGATATTTATTAGAAGAGAAGGTGCAAATTGCCAAAAGGCATTTAATACCAAGGCAAATAAAAGGGCATGGGCTTACTAAGTCGCAAATGAAACTTGGCGATGGCGCTTTGGCATTTTTAATTGAACATTACACCCGAGAGTCTGGTGTACGTGGTTTAGAAAAATTGATTGCTTCAGTAACACGGAGCCGAGCAAAAGATATAGTTTTTGAAGTAGAGCGCCCAGCTTCAGTATCTAAAAAAGAGATTCAAGAAATATTGGGACCTGTTAGGTTTGATAAAGACAATTACAAAAACAAAGATTTACCTGGTGTGGTAAATGGTTTAGCTTGGACCCCAGTGGGTGGCGATGTGTTGTATATTGAAACCAACCTAAGTCCAGGCAAGGGTAAGCTCATACTTACGGGCAAGCTTGGCGATGTAATGAAGGAGTCTGCCACCATTGCGCTCAGCTATTTAAAAAGTAAGTACAAGGATTTTGGAATAAACCCTAAAGCCTTTGATAAATGGGATATACATGTTCACGTGCCAGAAGGTGCAGTGCCAAAAGAAGGGCCAAGTGCAGGGGTTACCATGCTTACCGCTTTGGCATCAGCTTTTACCCAACGTAAAGTACGAAACGATGTAGCCATGACAGGCGAGATAACCCTTAGAGGAATAGTGCTACCCGTAGGTGGAATTAAAGAGAAAATTTTAGCAGCTAAAAGGATGGGAATTACAGATATAATTCTGTGCGAAGCCAACCGAAAAGATGTGAATGATATTAATGAAAAATATGTTGATGGCTTAAACTTTCATTTTGTGAAAAAGATGAGCGAAGTGCTAAAAGTAGCATTGCTTCAAGAGAAAGTGCCCAAGGCTATTAATGTAAATGAACCAGATTTTGAAAAAGTAAGCAGCAAATAGATTAAAAAGCCAACAACCCCGTTAAAGCCTTCGAACAACAAAAGCTATGCTTAGATCAATTTTAGTAATTTATTTGCTTGCAATTACATGCAATGCATTTGGTCAAATAGGAGGAAACGGGGTTTTTTATTCACTTAACTTACCACCATCGGCTAGGGCTGCAGCTTTGGGCGGTTATCAAATTGCCGTAATTGACAATGAGCTTACATTAGGTTTTCAAAATCCGGCTTTGCTCAATGATCAAATGCATAGGCAGGTTACGTTTAATCAAGTTAATTATATAAGCGATATTAACTTTGGTTATGCAGGCTACGCGCACAGTTTAGATTCATTAACCACTATTTTGGGTGGTGTGCAGTACATTAACTACGGAGATTTTATTAGAGCTGACGAATACGGAAATATAAATGGCAATTTTAGTGGTGATGAATCAATAATTGCGATTGGAATAGGCAGAAAATGGAAGCATGGGCTTTCGTTCGGTGTAAATGCCAAGTTTATTTACTCTCATTTGGCTACCTATTATTCATCAGGTTTGGCTTTTGATTTAGGGGCTACCTATAATCGACCCGATTACCAATTTGTAGCATCATTGGTGGTGCGTAATTTGGGCATACAGTTTAATAGCTATTCAAATACCAGAGAGCAGCTGCCACTCGATATTCAGTTGGGGATTTCTAAAAAACTGGCCAATGCCCCATTTAGGTTTAATATTATGGCTCAACATTTAAATACGCCTAATATGAGCTATTTAAACCCAAATGCTCAAACTACAATAAACCTTGAAACTGGTGAGCCCGAACTACAAACAGTAACTTTAGGCGATAATATAATGCGCCATTTTGTTATTGGTACAGATTTATTATTATCAAAAAACTTTCATATTAGGGTAGGGTATAACCACCAAATGCGAAAAGAACTAGCCCTAGACCGGATAAAAGGCGGTGTTGGGTATAGCTGGGGCTTTGGGTTAAGGGTATGGCGTTTTCATGTTGATTATGCACGAACCGCATTTCATATTGGGGGCGCGTCTCACGTATTTTCAGCCACATCGAACATTAGTAGCTGGATTAAGAAGGAGGGTTAGGCAAGGTATTTATAATAAACTAAAAACCCGCTCAACTGAGCGGGTTTTTAGTTTTTAGGTTAGTTGTAAAGTTATGCTAAATAC
>JBMYOR010000550.1:0-2753 GCA_049599535.1 Bacteroidia bacterium
GGTTCTCTGGTATATTGTTCGCCGAACAATAAGTGAAAAAAACTTTTTCACAGCTCTAAAAGAAATGTTTTGGTCAAACAAAAGCTTCATGATGCTCGTTGAAGTCGATGTTCTCTATCGGCAGCATAAGCCAAGCAGGCATTAATGTCATCGAAAGTTAACTCGGGGAAGTCAGCAATTATATCAATAAACGACATACCTGACGCCAGCCAACCCAGTACATCGAAAACGGTTATTCGGGTATCTCTCACACAAGGTTTGCCAAATCGCTTCTCAGGAATGATTTTAATAATTGCTTTATAGTCGATCATCAGAACCGTTTTGAACAAATTTAATGATTAGAATGTGTTGATGGATTTAATCAACTTTATGGCGACTTTGACAAAGCTTGAAAGTCATTTCTAATCTAATTTTCGATTCTATCAAATTGTGAGCTTAACTTTTAAATGAGTGCAAAATCATTTTTTGGTTTCTTTGAAAAATGGTTTTTATTACACGGCTTTTTCTTTTTGGATGTATTTTGATAACATCATTGGCTGCAAGGGCTCTTGAAGTCACCCACCTACGCACCGAATACCTCGAAAATCCCATTGGAATTGAGTTTGAAAGTCCGCGATTTAGTTGGTGGTTGCAGAGCGATGAAATGGATGTAGTGCAATCAGCTTATGCCATTACCATTTCCGTTGAAGGTAAAAAGGTTTTCAATTCAGGTAAAATTGAAAACAGCAAGAACCATTTAGTGCAAACCGACTTTAAACCTGAGCCGAAAACAAAGTACGAATGGCGAACTACGGTTTGGGATAATAAGGGCAACGTAAACGAAAGCGAAACCGCCTATTTTGAAACGGGCTTGTTTGGCAATTGGCAGGCGAGTTTTATAACCGTTCCATGGCAAGAAGATCCTAAAAAGAAAAATCCAGTTCACTATTATAGAAAAGAATTTAAGGCAGATCAAAAGATTAAGAGCGCGAGAGTTTATGCCACGGCATACGGGGTTTATGATGTGTCGATTAATGGAAAAAAAGTAGGTAATAGAGAACTTGCGCCAGGCTGGACCAGCTATGAGCACCGACTGAAATACCAAACCTACAATGCCAATGAGCTTTTAAATAAAGGGGCAAATTGCATTTCAATAAGGTTGGCGCAGGGATGGGTGCAAGGTAGAATTGCGCTAAGAGCTAAACCTGAAAAATGGCAAGAAAACTTAGCTGTTCTGTTTGAATTGCACATAGAATATGCCAATGGCGAAACCGAAGTGATAAAAACAGATGAGAGCTGGAAAGTGGGTACAGGTGGTTTAGTTGAAGCTACCATTTATGATGGAGAAGTTTTCGACCTTTCGTTAGAGCCAATAAATTGGCAAAAGGCAGGATTTAATGATGAGAAATGGGGTAATGTAGTTGAGTTAGATCATACATTAGAAAACATTGTAGCAGACCATGTGCCGCCAATTAGAGTGATAAAAACGTTTGAACCTAATAGAAAACTTCAAAGTACGGGTAATACAAGCTTTTTTGATTTTGGGCAAAATTTTTCAGGTAGGGTAGGCATTGTTTTTACCGTTTCTAAACCAACGGTAATCATAATAAAGCACGCCGAAGTAGTTGATGCAAATGGGCGCTTTTATACTGATAATCTGCGTTCGGCCAAAGCACAACTTAAGCTAATAGTTGATAAGCCGGGAACTTATTATTACAAGCCAAATTTTACCTATATGGGTTTTAGGTACGTGCAGGTTGAAGGTGTGCCATTTAAATCAATTAAAACCATGTATGCCGAGGCCATAAGTAGTAATCTTGAGTCATCAGGAACTATAGAAACAAGAAATACTAAGGTCAACCTTTTGGTGTCTAATTTAAAATGGAGTCAGTATAGCAACTTTTTAGATGTGCCCATAGATTGCCCGCAGCGCGATGAACGAATGGGTTGGATTGGTGACGCGCAGGTTTATGCGCCTACTGCAGCTTTCAATAGCCAAGTTGCACCATTTTTTAAAGATTGGCTAAAGGATTTGTCAGCTGATCAATACGAAGATGGCTCGGTGCCATGGGTAATTCCTAATGTATTTAAGCAAAAGAAACCACCAGCAAGTGGCTGGGCCGATGCCGCCGTAATTGTGCCCTGGACCATGTATGAGCGATATAGCGATATTGAGTTTCTTGAGAATCAATATCCTTCAATGAAAGCATGGGTTGATTTTATGGTGAATCAATCAGAAAATGGAATTTGGCTTGGTGAACGGCATTTTGGTGATTGGATGAATGTAATGGCACCTTCAAGACCGGGTTCAATGAAACGTACTCCCGAAACTGATTTTATTGCGCAAGCATATTTTCAGTACTCCTTAAAATTATTAGTAAAATCAGCTGAGGAATTGGGAGAAACTAAAGATTCAAAACATTATCAAAAACTATATGAAAGTGCAAATGATGCCTTTATAAACGAGTTTGTTACTCCCAATGGACGAATAGGAGTGGGCTCGCAAACCACCTATATTTTGGCGCTAAAATTTGATCTTTTACCCGAGCCTTACAGAGCGGAGGCTATTAGTAGATTAAAAGAGAGCATTGACCTTTATGGACATCTCACAACGGGCTTTTTGGGTACGCCACAATTGTGCCCTACACTTTCTGAAATTGGAGCAGCTGATAAACCAATTATTCTTGTCTTCAATAAAATAGATGCTTTCACAGAAAAAGAGTATCCTCCTTTTGAAGACCATCCTCCTGCAACTATAGAAGAATGGAAAAAGT
>JBMYOR010000551.1:0-2749 GCA_049599535.1 Bacteroidia bacterium
GTTTTAAAGGTGGGTTAAATTCATTAATAAGCTCGGTGGCAAGCTTTTTAATCAGACCAAAATCTTGCGTAAAATGGCTTACTGATTTATTTCGGCTAATGGTTTCAAAATCATTATATCTAAGTTTTAATACTACAGTTTTGAAAGCAAAACCGCGGTTTTTAGATCTTTTTTCTAGGTTGTTACAAAGCTGTTCAAGCGCTAAAACCAACTCTTCAAATTCATTAAGATCGGTAGGGTAGGTGTTTTCAACACTTACCGACTTAGCTTTTCTATCGGCTACTACGGGCCTATGGTCAATGGCTCTTGAAATGTTGTAATAGTATTTACCTGCTTTGCCAAAAGAGCCAATAAGGTCGTTTAATTCAAGTTTTTTTATGTGAGCACCTTTTTTAATATCCATTTTGCGCATGCGTGCAGCAGTTGATTTTCCTATACCAAAAAATCTTTCAATTGGTAGGTTATCTACAAAGGCTTGAGCTTTAGTTGGGTGAATTACAAAATATCCATTTGGCTTATTTACATCTGAAGCTACTTTGGCCAAAAACTTATTATAAGAGATACCGGCAGATGCTGTTAAACCTGTTTTTTCTAATATTTTAAGCCTAATTTCATTCGCAATGTCGGTAGCCAAAGCAATGCCTTTCTTATTTTCTGAAACATCCAAATAGGCTTCATCAAGTGATAAAGGTTCAACTAAATTGGTGTATTCATAAAAAATTTCTCTTATTTGATTAGAAACTTCCTTATATCTAGTAAACCTTGGTTTTACAAATATTAGATGTCTGCATTTTTGCAAAGCAATTTTTGATGGCATGGCCGATTTAACACCAAACTCTCGGGCTTCATAACTTGCGGCTGCAATTACACCTCGGTTTTGACTACCACCAACTGCCACGGGTTTTCCTTTTAAGTACTCATTATCGTGCTGCTCAACTGATGCATAAAACGCATCCATATCTATGTGTATTATCTTTCGCACTTGTAATTGATTATTCAAAGAAAAACAACAGTTGTGTATTCATTTTGGGAAAAACAGTTTTGGAGCAAAAAGTTTGATTTTTTAATAATTGGTGCAGGCTTTACAGGCTTAAATGTAGCCTTGAATTTAAAAAAGCGCTACCCAAAATCACAAGTACTTGTGATTGATAAAATCGTGAGATTTTCTATGGCGAGTACAAAAAATGCAGGTTTTGCTTGTTTCGGTAGTCCATCAGAATTGATTTCTGATATTGATAAAATTGGTGAATCAGAGGCCTTACGTTTATTAAATCTTAGGTTTGATGGTATTGCAAAAATTAAAAGAGAATTTGGCACATGTTGCCAATATGAAGAAACCGATGCTTTTGAATGGTTGGTTTCAAATGAGCTTTTGAACAAGTGTGTAGGCGAGCTAGATTATTTAAATCATTTAATAGGCGATTTGAATGGTGGTTTTTCTACTTACGAAGCTTTATTAAATGAAGAAGCAATAAACACAATTAATGGAATTATAAAAATAAGGGGAGAAGGGCAGTTGAACCCCAAAATGCTTCATGAATCTTTATTAAAACGAGCAATAAGGCATGGGATAGAAGTATTGGATCAAACAGCAGCTATTGCGCTTGATAATGATAAAGTATTTACCCAAAATGGATTGAGCCTACAATCAGAAATTATTATTAATTGCACAAATGCACTCTCAGGCAAGCTATTTAAAAATAAGCCAGTAAAACCAGCAAGAGCGCAAGTATTAATAACTTCTGAAATTGAAAATTTACCTTACCATGGTAACTTTCATATGGATGAAGGTTTCTACTATTTTAGAAACGTTGGTAAAAGATTACTTTTAGGAGGCGCAAGAAATGCTGATTTTGAAGGCGAAGGCACTTCGGAGCTTGGCCTTAATCCTAAAATTAAAAAGAAATTAGATTCACTGCTCAAACAATTATTACCAAAGCATGAATTTGAAATTGAGCAGCGCTGGAGCGGAATTATGGGCTTTACTGATTCAAAAGTACCGATTATAGCTAATAATGGAAACCAACTTCATGTAGTGGGAATGAATGGTATGGGAGTTGCTATTTCATTTAGTATTTCTAGGGAGTTAGCAAGTGAATTTTAGTCAATTTATTTTACTTCCCTGTAATCTAATCTCTCTTCACTTCCAATCATAACCCATTGTGGATTTTTAGAAAGATATGATCTTGAGAAGCTAAAAACCATTGTTTCTACAATAAAGGCTCCAACGGTTCTAAACATCTTATCGGTATCTGCAAGAAAATAGCCTTTTATGTAAGTAATAGGCACCGTGCTTACAGCAACGCAAGAGCCAATGGTTAAAGGATACATTATTGCAGCAATAGCACCTTTTCTTTTTGGGTTTTTAAGTGCGGTTATTTCTTTAAAATGATAATTACCATTTTCAAAAATGAATGAATCGTTTCTTATGGATTCTAAAATCTCTTTTTGTTCTCCCTTGTTAGTTTTAAAACTATATCTGTATTTAAAGGAGGCTTATTTATGTAATTACTTCCTTGAGGAAACAAAAAAACACGAAAATCTAATAAATCGCCATTAATAATTTGTGATATGTTACCAATTGCCCATTCAGTATACATAGGACTTTTTCCTTTTTCAAAAGAATCTTCAACAAAAGCATTGAATAATGCTCCCCCACCAGTAGCACGAGTTAACCAAACATTTTCGGAAATTCTGTCTTGATTTTGTTCTAATGCTGCATCTGTGTTATCTTCTTTGGTAAAGTTAA
>JBMYOR010000552.1:0-2743 GCA_049599535.1 Bacteroidia bacterium
AAATGCTCAGTATCATGATGTAATATACAATGGATGGAATTCAAGTACAGGAGACTATGTTTACTTAAAAGCTCCTGGAAATAGTGCAAATACTTATGGAACTGCATTTGTAGGAGATAATGTTTTTGCTGCAAATGGTCTTTTTTACACGGCAGGAAGGCAAACCATAAATATTATTGATCAAAATCAAAATGTAATTGATGTGCAACATTTGCCCTTTGCGCATGAGGTATGGGGGCTTTTTGTAAAAGATTCATTTTTATACTATAGCACCTACGGGTTTAGACAGTATAATTTAAAAACTAAAAAAGATCGTTTTGTAAAGTCATCGCTTTATCCTGAACTAAATGATGCCACCATTTATTCTATTCAGCAAAAGTCAAAAAATGAGTTTTGGCTTTGCTCAACAAAAGGCTTATTTACTTGGAATTCTGAAACACAGACTTTTGAAAAACTAATTGCGGATGTAAATGGTGTTTCTGAGTTTCAGCATTTATATAAAGATGAAAATATTTTGTGGCTTGCAAGTGGAGGTAAAGGCCTAATAAAATTTAATATTGACACCAAAAGCACTGAATTTTTTAGTTTTAAGCATCCGGCAACCAACATTGTGCATGCCGTTTATCCCGATAGTTATGGCAATTTATGGTTGAGCACAGATTATGGCATTGTTAGATTTAATATAAAAAGTGAAGAATACGCTCTATTTAGAGAAAACGATGGATTAATTAATAATGAGTTTAATAGAATATCGCATTATAAAGATAAAGACGGAAGTTTAATTTTTGGAGGCGTTAAAGGCTTAGTTCGTTTTAACCCTGATTCAGTTGCTAATTTAGATTTTAACCAGCCAAACTTAACACCTTTTGTAGCTGATGCTTGGCTTTATAAAAAAGGGGGTAATGAAATTACACAAGTTACTAAAGATTTTTATAAAAATAACGCCATAACAGTTGAGCCACAAGATAGGTTTTTGTCATTCGATTTGGCTACTAATAATATTGAATATTATAATTCAGTAGAATTTAGCTATAAGTTAGACAAAAATGACAATTGGAAGATTTTGCCATCAAACAAGTTGGAGTTTAATGTGCTACCGTTTGGTACGCACAGTGTAATTGTAAAATCAAGCTTGCCCATTGGTTACGAATCAAAAGAGCCATTAATTTTTAGTATTGATGTGTTAAAGCCTGTTTATCTGAGGTTTTGGTTTATTGCGCTCATGCTCTTTGGCTTATTGGCTACTTCAATTATAGCAGTGGTAGTACGCACAAAAAGGCTCCAAAATCAAAAAGCTTTGTTAGAATTAGAAGTATCTAAAAGAACTCAAAAAATTTTAGAAGATAAGCAGGTAATAGAACAACAAACTAATGAGCTTAAAACGCTCGATAAAATGAAAAGTAGATTTTTTGCTAATATTTCGCATGAGCTCAGAAATCCACTAACTCTAATAGTTGGGCCAGTTGAAAACCTCTTAAATCAAAGCAATATTAGCATACCTTCAATGGTAAGGTCGCAAATGAATCTTACTTTAAAAAATGCCAAAAGTTTACAAAAAAGAGTAAATGAAATATTGGCCTTAAGTAAAATTGACTCGGGCAAACTTGAGTTACACACTGAGAGTATGCCATTGGTAGGTTTTATTAAAAGGGTTGTGTTGGCTTTTGAATCTTTAGCAAAATCACAAAATATTGTTATTGAATTTAATACAACAATAAATACCGATACAATTGTGGCGCTTGATGCTGATCAGATCGAAAAAGTAATAAATAATTTATTATCAAATGCCATTAAACATTCTCCATTAAATAGTGTAATAAAAGTTAATATTATTGCGCTTAATAAAAACACCTACCAACTTACGGTAGCAGATCAAGGAAAAGGAGTTGCCTCTAGCGAGCAGGATAAAATATTTGATCGATACTATCAATCAAAACAAGGCGAAAAAGCGGGTGGAACGGGGTTAGGACTGGCTCTATCTAATGAATTAGCCCGTTTAATGGGTGGTAATTTAGCGGTTGACAAAACTTACCAAAATGGGGCAAAGTTTGTATTCAACTTTAAGGCTGATAAAATGGACTCTGTTGATTTTGAACAAAATGATTTTGAGATTCAACAACAAATCGTTTTGCAGCAATACGATCAAGTTGATATTGAAGTGACAGAAACAAGTGCCAATGTTTTGGTGGTTGACGATAATGAAGAAATGCGCGCTTATATTAAATCGATTTTGGACAATAAATGTAGAATATATGAAGCCGAAAATGGTAAGGAGGCGCTTGATGTAATTTCTAAAAGAAAAATTGATTTGATTACCAGTGATTTAATGATGCCCGAAATGGATGGCATGGAGTTGCTTGAGCAATTAAAATCTAATGATAAAACCAATGCTATTCCTGTTATAATGCTTACAGCAAGGGCCGAGGATACTGATAAGTTATCGGCTTTAGAAATTGGAGTAAATGATTACCTCACCAAACCATTTTATGCAAGAGAATTATTGGCCAGGGTAAATAATTTGCTTCTAAACAATAAAGTAAGGCAGCAAACCAAAACCGAGCTACCTACACATGAACCCGAAGTAACTACCGATTCTGAAAATCAATTAAAGCAGGTTATAGAGGTTATTAAAGCCAATGTAGGTAAAAGTACATTTAGCGTAATAGATTTGGCCGAGCAAGTGGGGTACAGCGAACGTCAATTACGCCGTATCATTAAAAAAGAAAAAGGGGTTACTACCAAT
>JBMYOR010000553.1:0-2743 GCA_049599535.1 Bacteroidia bacterium
GCGGCCAACTGAAACACAATTGAAAAAATATCAGGAAAAAATATATGTGATGAGTAAACCAGCATTTTGCTAATGCTAAAAATAAAAACGCCAAATAGCCCGTATTTAATTGGTTTAAAAATAAGTGCAATTATTAAAATCGTAATTACACTAAATATGGTAGCCGTAAGGGTTAGGGTAAAAGCGCTTGGGGGCAGTACTTTTAATGCAAGAGCTAATGGGAAAATGACAAACCTACCCGAAAAAGTATTGTGAAACGGGAGTTCAAAGCCATTAAGAACTCCTAACGCCGAGTCTAAATATTTTCGATCATCAGAAAACATGTATCCCGGGCCTAAAAGGCTCACTAATAACACATGCAATAAAACCGCAAGTAACACCCAATACCAATAATTTGATTTATGTATAAAAGCAGATGTGATTTTGGAAGTTAAATGCACTACAAATTGTGTAAATGATGTTTTCAAAATTAACTCAATTCAAATTTTAGTTGCAAATGGCTTTAGGTAAGTATTAGGTCGATTTGCGCATAAAATCGTTGTATTTAAAAGGTGTACCTATTGTTTAAAGCTACCAACTCACTACTGCTAAAAAAAAAGTCATTTACATTGCTTGTAAATTGCCACCACTATCTCACTACTCTATATCAGGTTTAAAACAGTGTTAATGCAATTACAACATCTCACTTTTTCAAACATTATTGTAGATTAAAGTCAAGTTAAAAACGAGTAGTTTAAGGCCTGATTAATTTTAATAGTAACATATTAACACAAGGTTTAAAAGCCGCCGCTTGTAGATTTTGCCAACATGGTCAAAGGGTTATCTTTGCGCGAAATTTTTCCTGCCCATGCCCCTAAGAAAGGATATCAAATCAGTATTTATTATCGGTAGCGGACCTATTGTTATTGGTCAAGCATGCGAATTCGACTATTCAGGCAGTCAAGCCGCTAGATCTTTAATGGAAGAAGGAATTGAAGTGACCTTGATCAACTCAAATCCGGCTACTATTATGACTGATCCCATAATGGCTGATAATATATACCTAAAACCGCTCACGGTTGAATCGATTAGAGAAGTATTAGAGCAACATAAAATTGATGCTGTATTACCTACTATGGGGGGGCAAACAGCTTTAAACTTGTGTAAAGAAGCTGAAGAACAAGGTGTTTGGGAAGAGTACGGCGTTGAAATAATTGGAGTAGACATTGCTGCAATTGACAAGACCGAAGACCGCGAACTGTTTAGGCAATTAATGGTTGAAATTGATATTCCTGTAGCCACATCTAAAATTGCCAACTCATATTTAGAAGGAAAAGAAGCCGCTCAAATAATAGGGTTTCCATTGGTAATTCGTCCTTCATATACCTTAGGCGGATCGGGTGGCGGATTTGTACATTCTAAGGAAGATTTTGATAAAGCCTTAAGACGTGGGTTAGAGTTCTCACCAGTGCATGAAGTACTGGTAGAACAAGCGGTATTGGGTTGGAAAGAATATGAGCTTGAATTATTAAGAGATAATAACGATAACGTAACCATTATCTGTGTAATTGAAAATCTTGATCCTATGGGGGTTCATACTGGTGATTCAATTACGGTTGCACCTGCAATGACCCTTTCAGATACCGCCTATCAAACCATGCGCGACATGGCAATAAAAATGATGCGGTCGTTAGGTAGTTTTTCAGGTGGTTGTAATGTGCAGTTTGCTATAAACCCTGAAGATGAGAAACTTATTGCAATTGAAATCAACCCAAGGGTTTCTCGTTCCTCTGCTTTGGCATCAAAAGCCACAGGTTACCCTATTGCAAAAATTGCCGCTAAATTGGCTATCGGCTACAACTTAAACGAACTTAAAAATCCGGTTACTCAAACTACATCGGCTTATTTTGAGCCCGTACAAGATTACGTAATCACCAAAATACCACGCTGGAATTTTGCCAAATTCCCTGGAGCTGATACCACTCTGGGATTGCAAATGAAATCAGTAGGCGAAGCCATGGGGATTGGTAGATCGTTTAACGAGTCGCTGCAAAAGGCTTGTCAATCATTAGAAATTGATAGAAATGGTTTAGAGAGTCTAAGTTCTGAAATGACCAACTTAAACGATTTGAAAAAGAGCTTAATGGAGCCTTCTTGGAATCGTATTTTTTATATAAAAGAAGCAATGGCACTTGGAATGACTATGAAGTCAATTCAAAAACTTACCAAAATTGATCGTTGGTTTTTGCTTCAAATACAGCAATTGGTAAAACAAGAAAAAGAAGTGCGCCGATACACGGTAGCCAACATTCCTAAAGAGTTTTTAATGGAGCTCAAAAGAAATGGTTTTTCTGATGTTCAGATTGCAAAGCAGCTTGAGTGCACCGAAGATGATGTTTACAATAGAAGAAAAGAACTTGGGGTAACTCGAAAATTTAAAACAGTAGATACTTGTTCAGCTGAGTTTCCATCGCCAACCAATTATTTTTACTCAACTTTTGATGATGAAAACGAATCAAAAGTTTCTGATAAGAAAAAGGTAATTGTACTAGGAGCAGGCCCAAATAGAATAGGACAAGGTATTGAATTTGATTATTGCTGTGTTCATGCATCAATGGCTTTGCAAGAAGAAGGATATGAATCAATTATGATTAATTGCAATCCTGAGACCGTGTCGACTGATTACGATACTTCGAACAGGCTTTATTTTGAACCAATAACTGAAGAAAAAGTTTTAGATATTATTGAATTAGAAAAGCCAGTG
>JBMYOR010000554.1:0-2737 GCA_049599535.1 Bacteroidia bacterium
GTTTAGGTGACCAAAATTTTCTCGAATTTGGTCAGCAATGCATAAGCTTATTTCATCTTGTACCGCGAAAATGTCTTCCAACTCACGATCAAAGTTCTTAGACCAAAAGTGAGTGCCGTCATTAGTACTGATCAACTGCGCTGTAATACGCACCCTGTTTTTAGCTTTCCTTACGCTGCCTTCCAAAATGGTACTTACCCCTAATTGGTCACCAATGGTTCGTACATCTATATTTTTATTCTTAAAGGCAAATGATGAGGTACGAGCAATAACTTTTAAGCCCTTTACAGTAGTTAAGGCGTTGATTATCTCTTCAGTAATGCCATCGCTAAAGTATTCATTGTCAGGGTCAGCACTCATGTTAACAAAAGGGAGAACCACAATAGACTTATTGGATGCTGATAAAAGTTGATGGTGTCTCATTTGCTGCTATACTTAATGCGTTCTACGAGAACCGACGTTGAATTCTTATTGATATGTCTTTTAATTGGCAACATCTTTAAAGTATAGCGCTGTACCTAGGGTTTATTAAAAAGGTTGTAATTGAGCTACTTTTATTTTTTTCACAAATATCAGTTTGTAATCACTTACAAAGTAGAAAAGCACCAAAGAAATAGGGGTTTCTAACTACTTCGCCAAGGTTTCGTGGTTTAAGGGGTTTTGAGTTGGGCTGTGTTCAAATACCCTTGTGCCGGTGCGAGCTTACCTAAAGGTTGGTACTATCCAACGCAATTCTTTTTAAGCTCAATTTTTTTAACAAGGTGGTAAATAAGCCAAATAATCAGCCAATAGGCGGGCATTACTATTGGGTAGAAAATGTAGATCATAAATTCATAGCCATGGTAGCCACTTGCTTTTTCTCCAAGTGTCAAATCAATTAGCGTATATGATAAGATAAAAACAAGGAAAGCTAAAAATGGGACCAATAAACTGCCTAGAAACAGGCTTATTGAAAAGGCGTTCTTTTTTGTGCTATTTCTAAATTTACGCAGAAAGTAAAAGTGCCAAATGGCCAGGAGCAAAAATGCCCCGTACATAAAATAAATTGGCGAAATAAATATTAATGCACTAGAGAGCTTACTAATTTTTGGCGCATATTCAATTTGCAATATCTCAATTGGCATTTCGTCAAATTGCCAGATACATTTTTCTTGAAGCTTGCCACTTGTGGGTGCGCCCAGATTGGTTTTTATGGGTTTCTGAAACTGACTCGCATCTAAATGAATTTCTAAACTGCCAAATGATTTCCAGTATTTGGCAGGGGAGAGTATATATCGAAACCAGCGTTCACTAATCCAGGTGCCTGAATACTGCCAATGGTTAGCAGTATATTCTACCTTAATTAAGTGTTCTCCTTTGGTAATGTCGGTTTCAAAGAATTTCAAATCGTTTATGTCAACATGAAATCCGCGATTGCTGCTATTCCAAATTACCACTTCTTTTATACTATCACAATGGTTGTTTTGAAAAAAGTAATCGAAGCTTGAAAATGGTGTGCCATTTAAGTCTCTGTATGCTTCGGGCACTTGGTTCAGAAATATCTCATGGCCATCTATCCAAATTCTAAAACTGTCTTTAAATTCAGTGGCATAGAATAACAAAGGCACCTGCACGCCTGATTTTTTAGCATTGATATGGTATTCAATATTGAATTTGGCTGTATTGAAGCTATCATCTAATGAGATGAATATTTTTTCATGAGTAATGTCAACGTGGTCGCTTAAAAAAGGGGAGGCTGACCAACTATTGCCCTGAATTGGAGAAGCCATATTGGCCTGTGCCAAGATGGTAATGAATAGCACAATAGTGGCTGTAAGAAATCGCCTAAAACTGATCATGCCGTGCTAGATGTGCTTAAAGTCATTTTCCATAATAGATGGTTAAAAATAGAAATAGTAAGCGGAATTGTTCACCTTGGGCCATAATTACATCAAAGATTTGCAATTTATGCGACGAGATTGTAGCTCGTATTACTACAAATTTTAGTTTGTGTGGGTGTATTTCAATTTCTACTCATTCCAAAAAATCTAAAACTCTTTTTTTGAATGTTGGGCCTTTTTGAAGGATGAGGCTAAGGTATTGCGCAAGCGGGTTGAATGCTTTGATTGGCTAGCGAATGCTTCTTAGTTTATCTGCTGTGTGCTTTTGAGCGTATTAGGCAAACTCGGCAATAGCCGGGTACTAGTTAGCCATTTGCTAAGTACCCCGTCTCAACAATGCTAAAGACAGGGTACAGCTAATTTTCTTGTTTATTTCTTGGAAGGCCTCGAATAGCTGGGTACCATCTTGGGCATCAATTACAGTCAAAAAAAGACTTCCAAACTTCAACATCTTTTTTCTTAATACTATCATTTTGGTAGTAGGCTCCTAGAGTTCCTAAATAAAGAGTAGGAAAATGTCCAGTTGTGTCCGCCACTTCGTATATAAAGTTTTTAAAGCACCTAAAGCTACCATTTTTCTCAAAGTAGTCTAATTTTTCGCAATAGGTGCTCTTTGAGTTTAATTCATCATTTAAATCATCGCAAGACTTGTATTCTTGCATTGATAAAGAAATGACAATTACGAACATCATAATTTGTAATCTCATGCTAATTAGCGTTTAAATATTCGTTTCCCATTTGTTATTTCATTGTAGGCTCCTTTAAACAAACCCCCATCTAGTTCTCGGCCGTGGGCTGTGCCGAGTGTAAATTACGCTCCTTCTCCATACTGTCTTCTCAATATTTCATCATGCTCG
>JBMYOR010000555.1:0-2733 GCA_049599535.1 Bacteroidia bacterium
GCGAACAGGCTTATATTGATCATATTAAGGGAGAAATGGAATGGGAGTTTGAAGAGATCAATACCGATTCAGTTTATTATGCCAAAAAATCCCTTAGAAAAATACTGCGAAATCTTAAAAAGCAAATTAGATACAGCGGCTTAAAGCGTACCGAAGTAGAGCTGCTACTACATTTTTGCAAGTTGCTTAAGGGGCTTTCAATACCGTATCACGACTATACCACCTTACTTAATATGTACGAAGGGCAATTGCGAATGGCCCGTAAAGCCATTGCAAAATTGCACGAAGATTTGCAATACGATTACAACGAGCAGATTAGGATGATGTAGAGTCTCTGTATCCCCTCAATAGCTTGGGGTTTAAACCCCGAGCTATTGATGGAGTAACATAACGATAAGATTTTCATGAAGAACCCAACATTGGCCAACCATCATTTTCAACCCTTTATCTCAAACATTTTCCGCTTTTAAACATTCATTTCGTTCACGGTTTTTAAAAAGACTAATTTTATCCAAAATTTAATTAAAATACCATAATGGCAGAGAGTCCTTTAGACCAGTTCAATTTTCAAGACCTGGCAGAAAAAGTAAAGAAGAACGCCAGAATCATTATAATTATAGTGGCAGCGTTGATGTTCTTTTCTGGCGCAATTTTTCAGGTACAGCCTGAAGAAGTAGGCGTAATTACACGATTTGGTGAATATGTGAGAACCGTAGAACCGGGGTTAAATGTGAAAATCCCTTTTGCTGAGTCGGTTTATAAAGTGCCGGTTGAGCGGCAGCAAAAAGTAGAATTTGGCTTTAGAACAGCATCGGCGGGTGTAAACTCTACTTACACCCGTAGTGGTGCATCAAAAGATGAAGCCCTAATGCTTACGGGCGACCTTAACTTGGCAGACGTTGAATGGGTAGTGCAATACAGAGTTTCAGATGCCTACAAGTTTCTTTTTAAGGTTAGGAACGTTGAAGGCACCTTACGAGATATATCTGAAGCCGCTATGCGTCAGATTGTTGGCGATAGAACGGTAAACGAAGTGCTTACCATTGGTAGAACTGAAATAGGCGGCAAGCTTGAGAGTTTGATTCAAGAGGTATGTAGCCAATACTCAATGGGAATTAAAATTGAGCAAGTGGTGCTTCAAGATGTTAACCCGCCTGAGCCTGTAAAGGCAGCTTTTAATGCAGTAAACGAAGCCCAGCAAGAAAAAGAAACGCTCATAAACCAGGCCAAATCAGAATACAATAAAGTAATTCCGAAGGCAAGTGGTGAGGCTGAAGAGAAAATACAACAAGCTGAAGGTTACGCTACCGAAAGAGTAAACTTGGCAAAAGGAGAAGTGGCCCGTTTTGAAGCCCTTTATAAGGAGTATGTAAAAGCACCTGATGTTACCAAAAGGCGTATTTATTTAGAAACCATGGCCGAGATTATGCCTAAACTGGGTAATGTGGTAATTACTGATGAAGATGGCAATAATGTTTTGCCCCTTTTGCAAATGGAAATGAATAAATCAAGCAAGTAAGATGGATAAAAGAAAGAGTTTAGCCGGTGCGGCAATTTTTTTAGGTGTTTTGCTCATAGTAAGTATGCAAAGTGCCTACGTAGTAAAAGAAACCGAACAAGTTATTGTAACCCGTTTTGGTAAGCCTGATGGCAATGCCATTACCACCCCGGGTGTACACTTTAAGTTACCGTTTATTCAAAAGGCGAATTACTTTGAAAAGCGATACATGG
Organism: Bacteroidia bacterium; assembly: GCA_049599535.1. GTDB lineage: Bacteria > Bacteroidota > Bacteroidia > CAILMK01 > JACPUW01 > JACPUW01. The sequence continues at coordinate 1,732 of JBMYOR010000555.1, forward strand.
AATGGGATGGTGATCCGAATCAAGTGCCTACAAAAGATAAGAAGTACATTTTTGTTGATACCTACGCCCGCTGGCAAATAACCGATCCGCTTAAGTTTTTTCAAAGACTTACCAATGAGCGTGGTGCTCAATCAAGGCTCGATGACATTTTAGATGGAGAAACAAGAAACTTTGTTGCCAATAATAATATTGAAGAGATTGTAAGATCAACTAACCGTAAACCCCTTACATCAGATACTTTAACCAATGCTAAAGGCGATTCGCTGGTGCCAATTTCGGTTGGTAGAGATAAAATTCAGCAAATGATTTTGCAGAGTGCCAATAAGCAAACTGCTGATCTTGGTATTGAAGTATTAGATTTTAGATTTAAAAGAATCAATTATGTAAAAGAAGTTCAGGATCGTGTATTTGACAGAATGAAATCTGAACGCTATAGAATTGCCGATAAATTTAGATCTGAAGGACAAGGAGAAGCTTCAAAAATAAATGGTGAAAAGGAGCGTGAATTAAAGCGAATATTATCTGAAGCCACAAGGCGAGCCGAAGAGATTAGAGGTGATGCCGATGCTGAAGCTGCATCAATATACGCCAATGCTTATAATCAATCGAGCCAGGCTAAAGATTTATATGCTTTTGTAAAATCAATGGAAACGCTTGAGCAAACCTTTAGCGCTAAAACATCACTTATTCTTTCAACCGATGGCGATTTGTATAAGTACATCAAAGGGTATTAGTTAGTACATTTTCCTTATTTTCGAAAGAAAAAGGAGTATGTTAAAAATAATAAGAATTACACCCAAAACCGTACTATTTAGTAGCGTTTTGGGTGTTTTGCTTTTGGGGCTAAACGCATGTTATGATGGAGGCGATTTATGCAGCAGAAGTAGACCCGAAGAGCTTTTGTTAAAAAATCACGAGCTAAAACCACTAAAATCAAGTATGGTGTGGTTGCGTGAATCAAAAAATGATACAGATACAATTACTCTTGAAATAAAAAGAGTA
>JBMYOR010000556.1:0-2725 GCA_049599535.1 Bacteroidia bacterium
GATATCAAAATCGATAGATGTGGTTAAATTGATGAAATTAAATTTAATACAAATGGCAATAGCAACGTGTTTGTTTAAGCTTATGAATTTGGGAAAATCTTGCCAGGGTTTAAAATGCCATTTGGGTCAAATACATTTTTAATACCTTTCATAATAGCCATTTGAGAATCGTTAAAAACAACATCTAGGTATTCTTTTTGTACATAGCCAATACCATGCTCGCCTGAAATTGTACCCCCAAGTTTTTTACATACTTCAAATAACTCTCTTATGCCTTTTTTAATAGTTTCATTCCATGCCTTGTCGCTCAATTGGCCTTTTAAAATGTTTACATGAAGGTTACCATCTCCGGCATGGCCGTAACAAACGCTTTCAAAACCGTATTTATGGCCAATTTTTTTAACCGCTTTAAGCAAATCAGGTAAAAAATATCTGGGCACAACGGTATCTTCTTCCTTATAAACCGAGTGCGCATGCACGGCTTCTCCACAAATTCTTCTCACTTTCCATAGGCGTTCTTTCTCAAGCTCTGAATCCGCAAAAAGCACATTTTTACAATTATTATTTTCTAAAATGGCGTTAATGTCTTCACATTGCCTAAAAAGGCTCTCTTGATCATTACCATCAACTTCAATAAGCAATATGGCTTGCATTTTATTGTCAATATCAATGTTTACATCGGCGTAATTCATGCTCCATTCAACCGCATTGCGCTCCATAAACTCTAAAGCCGAAGGTGTAATACCTGCATTTAAAATTTTACTTACTGCAACACAAGGCGAGTTTATATCATTAAAACTGGCAAGCAAGAGCAAATTTTGAGAAGGTTTTGCCAATAGACGAACTACTATTTTGGTAATTATGCCCAAGGTGCCTTCGCTGCCACATATTAATTGTGTAAGGTTGTAGCCCGTTGCGTTTTTTAAAACATTAGCGCCTGTCCAAATTATATTTCCATTGGCCAAAACAACTTCTAAGTTTAGCACATAATCTTTTGTTGTACCATATTTCACTGCTTTGGGCCCACCAGAGTTTTCAGCTAAATTTCCGCCCATAAAACATGAGCCTTTGCTTGCAGGGTCAGGCGGATAAAACAAACCTTTTTGTTCAACAGCATTGCTAAATACTTCGTTTATTACTCCGGGTTCAACAGTAGCCTGATAATTATTGCTATCAATTTCAATTATTTTATTCAGTTTTTCAGTTGAAAGCACCACGCCACCTTTGATTGGTAATGCTCCGCCACTTAAGCCAGTGCCAGCACCGCGAGCTGTTACCGGAATTAATTCATGGTTGCAATACTTTAAAATAGCACTAATTTGGGTAGTACTTTTAGGCTTAAGCACAAGTTCAGGCTTAAATACAAAGTCTTCGGTGTAATCGCTTGCATATTGCAACGTATCGTTATTGGTCACCACATTTAGCGGTTCCAATAATTCTGAAAAATATTGAATATGTTGATCGGTAATTTTAACAAAATCGGTCATAGGCGCAAATAACCGTAACATTATGCATTTAACAAGTAAGCAAAATGCTATTTAGCAATGTTATATGTTTGCACAGCAAAAAATCTTAAGCATGAAATATTACGCTCTTTTATTTTCTATTATACTGTCAATTACTACCATGGCTCAAAATAACGACAAACTAACGCTAAGCGATATTTGGGCAAGTGGTAAAACCTATGCCAAAGGCGTTTATGGTATGCGTCATATGCTTGATGGTAACCATTTTTCGGTAATGGAATCGGGTAAAGTAATTAAAAAGAGCTACGCCGATAAGGATTTTGCCGAAGTGATTTTTGATCAAAATGAAGCAAAAGGTAAAGGAATGAAATATAATATGGGCAATTATCAGATTTCAAAATCTGGAGATTTGCTTTTGATTCAAACCAATACCACCGCCATTTACAGGCATAGTAAAAAATCAACCTATTATTTATGGAATTTTAAAACCGAATCGCTAACTGAAGTTTATAATGGCAAACAAGTGCTATATGCTACGCTTTCGCCTAATGAAGATAAAGTTGCCTTTGTGTTTGAAAACAACTTGTACATACAACAAGTAAATGATGGAGCGGTAACTCAAATTACCAATGACGGCGAACGCAATAAAATTTTAAATGGCATGACTGATTGGGTATACGAAGAAGAGTTTGCATTTATTAGAGCCTTTGAATGGAGCCCAACAGGTGAATTTATTGCTTTTGTAAGGTTTGATGAAAGCAAGGTAAAGCAATATCAAATTCCAGTTTATGTAGGAGCAAGCTACCCCGATATGTACACATATAAATATCCAAAAGCGGGCGAAAACAACTCAGTAGTAAATGTGAAAATTTACAATGTTGATGCGAATACAACAGTTGATGCCAGTTTGGGCACCGAAACTGATATTTATATACCAAGAATAGAATGGATAAATGATAATGATTTATGCATTACTAGGCTAAACAGATTGCAAAACCATTTAGAGCTTTTGAAAGCTGATGCTAAAAAAGGAAAAACTAAGGTTTTTTATGAAGAGAAAAGCATGACTTATATTGATATTTCTGATGATTTAACTTTTTTAGACAATGGTAAAAGCTTTATTATTAGCTCTGAACAAGATGGTTTTAATAATTTATAAGCGCATCTACGAGAAGAAAAAAGTTAACGCTGAAGTATTGTTCAAGAGTTGGGATAGATTCACCTTCATTCAAAACATTTTCAAAGTATAAAGCAATAAG
>JBMYOR010000557.1:0-2720 GCA_049599535.1 Bacteroidia bacterium
AAGGGTTCACTTTTAATTAATAAAACGGTTGAAGAAGCTAATTTAAGATCACTTAATGGCCTTTATTTGGTTGAAATTGTTAGGGGCAATAGGCTTATTGGCCCTGTAAAGCCAAGTCAAAATATTCGCGAAAATGATTATTTGATTTTTGCCGGAAATACAGAAAGCATTCCTGAATTGCTAAGTTCAAACTTTGGGTTAAGCTTACCAGAGCTAAAAGATATTACCCAACAAGAGCTAATTAATATGGTTGAAGCTGTAGTTTCATACAACTCACGATTGGTTGGTAAAAAAGTACGTGATACCGATTTTAGAGGTCGGTTTGATGCCGCAATTGTAGGTGTACAACGCCATGGTGAGAGGCTCTCTGGTAAAATTGGTGATATGGTTTTGCAAACTGGAGATCTTTTGGTTTTAATGACCGGAAAAGACTTTGCCAAAAGGATTAACCGAAAGGAGTTTAATGTTTTATCACGAGTAGCACAGATAGATAACCTTGATACAAAAAAAGGATGGATGATTACAATAGGAGCCATTTTGGCCATTGTGCTCTCTGTTTTTAAGGTTTTGAGTTTATTTAAACTATTACTTATTTATGTTGCCATATCTATATTACTTAAGTGGGTAAGGCCAAGAGAAATACAACGTGGTCTTGATCTTAATTTGGCCTTTATTGCAGCTTTGTCATTAGCCATTGGCGTGGCTATGCAAAAAAGTGGAACAGCAGAGCTTATAGCAAATGCAATGTCATCAATCATGGGTGGATTTGGTGCAGTAGGCATGTTGATTTGCATTTATTTATTAACCAATTTACTTACCGAGTTTGTAACCAACGTAGCCGCTGCTACCCTTGCATTGCCAATTGCTTTAACCTTATCGGCCAGGTTAGGGGTAGATCCAGAGCCATTTATTTTTGCTGTGGCATTTGCGGCTTCATTTAGTTTTTTAAGTCCTATAGGTTACCAAACCAATTTAATGGTATACGGGCCGGGTGGATACAAGTTTTCAGATTATTTAAAATTTGGTTTTCCGCTTACGATTATTTGTTTTGTGCTTACAATCGGAATTTTGGCTACTAAATTTGGCTTATGGAATTAGGCGATGAATTGTTTTATACCATGGCACTTACACAAGTAAAAGGTGTAGGAGCTGAAGGGGCCCGAACATTAATTACATCAATAGGTACTGCCAAAGATGTGTTTACAGCTCCGCAACGAGAATTATTAGCATTGCCTGGTTTAGGCCAAAAAACTATAGCCAATATTTTGGCATTTAAAAATTTTAAAAGGGTTGAAGATGAAATTAAATTTATTGATAACCATAAGATTAAAGTTTTTTCTTTTGCCGACCCTGAGTACCCCGAGCGATTAAAACAGCTTAGTAACGCACCGGCTATAGTTTTTTATAAAGGTACCGTATCATTAAATCATGCCAGAATAATTGGTGTGGTGGGTACAAGAAAAGCTACCGACTACGGAAAACAAATGGTTGAAAACCTGATGTCAGAACTTAAGGAGTATAACGTGATAACAGTAAGCGGTTTGGCCTATGGAATTGATATTGAATGCCATAAAAAATCATTGGTCAATAATATTCCGTCAATTGGTGTAATGGCAAGTGGTTTAGATGTGGTGTATCCAACGGCTCATACAAATACCGCTCGCGAAATGCTTAAAAACGGCGGGCTAATGACCGAACAGCTTAGTAAAACGGTGATGAAAAAGGAGTTTTTTCCTAGAAGAAACCGCTTGGTAGCAGGCCTTGTTGATGCTTTAGTGGTAGCTGAATCAGCCAAAAGTGGCGGATCATTGATTACTGCTGAAATTGCAAACTCTTATAGTAGAGATGTATACGCTTATCCAGGCAAGGCAACTGATGATAAATCAAGTGGTTGTAATATGCTAATTAAACGCCAGAAGGCTATGCTAATAGAAAATGCCGCCGATTTGGCATGGCATTTGGGTTGGCCATCGCCAAATGCACAAAGTAGCCAAAATCAAAAATCGAGTCAACTAAAAGGCATCGAAAAGCGTATCTACATTTATTTGTTAAACGAGCCCAATCAAAAATGTCATTCAGATAAAATGTGTTTTGATTTAGATATTAATCAAACTGAGTTATCGTTACTATTATTAAATATGGAGTTTTCGGGATACGTGAAAACACTACCAGGAAATAACTATAAAGCTATTTAAATATGAAAAAAGCAATTGTTGCCATAACCCTTTTATTAGGTGTAATTACGAGTATTAGGGCATTTTACTCACAAAATAAAAAGGAGCCTTTAAAACCTGAAAATATTATTGTAATGATTGCCGATGGCATGGGTGTGGGGCAAATCAGTGCTGCTCGTTTTAAAAATAACGGACAACTTAACCTTGATAGATTCAATAATATTGGCCTTATGTCAATTAATTTGAATGAAAAACCTATTGGTAACGATGCCATAAATTCAACCGCAATTGCATGTGGAGTGATTACAAAAAAAAATCAAATAGGCGTAAATAAACAAGGAGAAAACGCCACCAACCTTTTTGAAATAGCCCAGGATAAAGGCCTTAAAACTGCTCTTATTAGTACGGCCAGTGTTACTGATGCCACACCGGCATCATTTACTACCCATAATATTGATGCCCTAAATCAATTTGAAACTGCAAAACAATTATGTAATGCTAATCTTGATATGGTAATAGGTGGTGGTTCATATTTTTTCTTTAATC
>JBMYOR010000558.1:0-2719 GCA_049599535.1 Bacteroidia bacterium
TGTTGGTGTATTAAGTCGCAAATCTCAATTATAGTTTCTTCAAAAACACCATGTGTACTTGGGTAGGTAACCATTAAAGCTGCAAGGTTGTCGCTGTGTTTTTCAACCTTCTCTTTAAAGTCTACCATATCAATGTTACCGTTTTCATCTGTTTTGGTAACAACCACTTTCATGCCCGCCATTACGGCTGAAGCTGGATTTGTGCCGTGTGCCGAGGCAGGTATAATACAAATGTTTCTGTGGCCTTGATTTTGAGCTTTAAGATACTCTCTAATAACCATAAGGCCGGTATACTCACCTTGTGCACCTGCATTGGGTTGTAGCGATATAGAGTGAAATCCGGTAATTTGCTCTAACTGATGTTCAAGCTCAGCGAAAACTTTTGTGTAAAATGTGGTTTGATTGAGCGGAGCAAAAGGGTGAATGTTTCCTACCTCGGGCCAGGTAACTGGTATCATCTCGGTAGTAGCATTCAGTTTCATGGTGCATGATCCCAATGGAATCATTGAATGCGTAAGCGATAGATCTTTGTTTTCGAGCTTTTTAATGTATCGAAGCATTTCAGTTTCAGAATGGTATAAACTAAATACTGGATGCGTTAAGATGTTTGTTTCTCTTTTTAAGCCACCGCTATATTGTAAGTCAGTACTTTCAGCTATTTTGTTTACATCTGGCTGTGCCATGCCGTAAGCTGTAGCAAATACACTTATTAATTCGCTTAAATCATTTAAATCTACGGTTTCGTCAAAGGCTACTCCAATATGTACATTATCTCCGAAATATCGTAGGTTAATGTTTTTGGCTTCAGCCTCTGCCTTAATGGCTTCATATTTACTTTCATCAACATGAAGCATTAAAGTGTCAAAGTAATCTTTGTTATGATTTTGAATACCCATTTGGCCGAGTGTAGTCTCAGCAATTTTGGCCATGCCATGTATTCTTGTGGCAATTGATTTTAATCCTTCAGGACCATGATAAACGGCATACATTGCTGCAATATTGGCTAAAAGGGCCTGCGCGGTACAAATGTTCGATGTTGCCTTTTCTCTTTTAATATGTTGTTCGCGGGTTTGTAATGCCATGCGGTAGGCTTGATTGCCTTGCGCATCAACTGATACACCAATTATTCTACCCGGAATTTGTCTTTTATATTGCTCACGTGTGGCATAATACGCTGCGTGTGGACCACCGTAACCCATAGGAACACCAAATCTTTGCGTAGTTCCCACTACAACATCGGCGCCTAATTCACCCGGAGGGGTCATTAAAACCAGGCTCATAAGGTCGGCGGCTACACAAACCAAAGTTTTGGTTTCGTGGCATTTGTCAATAAATTCTTTATAGTTAACAGCGCTGCCATCTTCTCGTGGAAACTGTACAATAGCGCCAAAATACTCAGTTGAAGGTTCAAAGTCTTTGTACTTACCGTAAACTATTTCAATACCCAATGGTTCGGCACGTGTTTCGATAATGGCTTTGGTTTGCGGAAAAGTTTTGCTACCAACAAATAGTTTTTTACCAGCTTTTTTATTTACGGCTTTCATCATTGCCATGGCTTCAGCGGCAGCGGTGCCTTCATCTAATAGGCTTCCATTGGCTAGTTCCATACCCGTAAGTTCGCAAACCATGGTCTGAAAATTTAGCAAAGACTCTAACCTACCTTGTGCTATTTCAGCTTGATAAGGTGTGTATTGTGTATACCAACCTGGGTTTTCTAATATGTTTCTTAGAATTACAGTGGGTACAATTGTATCGTAATAGCCCATTCCAATGTATGATTTAAATACTTGGTTTTTGCTAGATTCAGCTTTTAGGCTACTAAGTAGTTTATATTCACTTAATGGAGCATTAAGCTGCATTTGGTCTTTACGGCGAATATTTGCCGGAACCGTTTGGTCTATCAATTCGTCAATGGATGAAACACCGATGCTTGAAAGCATTTCTTGAGTCTCAGCTGTGTTTGGGCCGATGTGACGTGCTTCAAAATGTTCTTTTCTCGCTGAAAAGTTGGTCATTTAAGTAAGAGTTTTGAGCGTGAATAAAATGAGTGCAAAATTAACTCTATTGCGCCATAAATGTTCTCTGATAAATGACAGTAGATATAGGTTAGAAAATTAAGTAAGAAAGCTTAACTGATGGTTTTAGAAAAGTAGCAAACTGAAACTGATTCGGCTCAAAAACAAATTGTTCGTCATTACTAAAACCAGTGATTGTTAAATACTTTAGAGGGCTTCTGGCATAAAGTTCAAAATCAGACACAGCAGGCTGAAAACTATTGAGTAATCCGAATGAGACTTCGGCTGATAAAAATAGATTTGCGTTAAAAATAAAGCTCTTTCCGTAGAATGAGCTTACTTCGAGCATATGACAAGGGCTTTCTTTAATTGTATTGCTATTATAATCAATTGGTTGTGAATCGGACAATTGCGTTATGTTTAAGTAGCCTATCGCATAACCGTAATAATGCCCGAAAGGCGCTACCTGTCCTGTAAGTGGAGAGTTATATACCATTCGAATATCAATATTAAAACCCTGTTGACCTGTAAAGAACTCTTCTGCTCTTGTGTTTAATTTCGGTTTAGTTCGTGAAGTATTTATCAAAGAAAAATGATCCTTATTTTGTAGCCTTAGTGACAGCTTTAAAAGCCATCGTCATAGAAGATCCAAGATTACTTACATTGAGTTTAATTAATATTCTAAAATTACATGCAGGGACCAA
>JBMYOR010000559.1:0-2717 GCA_049599535.1 Bacteroidia bacterium
TTTTGGAAAACAATATGATTGATCAAAATATTAAAATAGAACAAGCTACTTATAAGTGGTTACAAGACGTTGTAATAGCCTTAAATTTTTGTCCTTTTGCACACAAACCATTTATTGAAAACGCGATTAAAGTAAAAGTAGATCAATCTCAAAATATAAAAGAGTTATTATTACACTTAAAGCAAGAAGTTGAATTTTTAGATAATAACTCTAATATAGCAACTACATTAATTGTATATCCTACGCAATTTATTGATTTTGATAATTATCTTGATTGGGCAGCTTATGCTGAAGAGCAACTTGTTGATTTAGGCTATGAAGGAATTTATCAATTAGCAACCTTTCATCCTAATTACATTTTTGAAGGTAGTTCAGATGATCAGGCATCAAATTACACCAATAGGTCTCCTTATCCAATGCTGCATTTAATTAGAGAAGCAGATGTAGAAAATGCCAGTACAAAGCACCCTAATATTGAAAAAATACCAACTACTAATATTAATAGAGCAAATTCACTAGGATTAGAAAAAATGCGAGCACTTTTTAATGCATGTTTGAATCTATAAATCATTAAAAATTAATGAACGTTTAGCTTCACTCTTGCTAATTTTGGAGCTACTTAAAAATATAATTTTATGGCCAATATAGCTGAATACAACTTTAGTGATGAAGTAGCAATGGTAAGAGTAGATTTTAATGTGCCATTAAACGGTGCCTTTGAAATTACCGATGATACCAGAATGAGGGCTGCCTTGCCAACTATCACAAAAATTACAGAAGATGGCGGAATTGCAGTGTTGATGTCTCACCTAGGAAGACCAAAAGGCAAAGAAGAAAAGTTTTCATTACAACATATTGTATCGCATTTACAAAAATTAACTGGACGTAACGTTCATTTTGCTACAGATTGTATTGGTAGCGCGGCTAAAGAGGCTATTGAGAAAGCAGAATTTGGAGATATAGTACTGCTTGAAAATACTCGATATTACAGTGAAGAAAAGAAAGGAGATGAAAATTTTGCCAAAGCATTAGCTGAACTAGGAGATGTATACGTAAATGATGCATTTGGTACAGCGCATAGAGCCCATGCATCTACCACTGTAATGGCAAAGCACTTTGAAACCAAAATGTTTGGTTATTTATTACAAGCAGAGATAGATAGCTTAGAAAAGGCACTTAATAGCACAGAGAGACCATTTACTGCCATAATTGGTGGAGCTAAGGTTTCAGATAAGGTTCAGGTTATTGAAAATATGTTGGCCAAAGCTGATAATATTATAGTAGGCGGTGCAATGGCTTATACCTTTAAAGCTGCAATGGGTGGCAAAGTAGGCAAAAGCTTGGTTGAAGAAGATAAATTTGATTTGGCAAAAGAGTTGATTACAAGGGCAAAAGCTGAAGGTGTGAATTTGGTTTTGCCAATTGACTCAAAAGTTGCCAAAGATTTTGCGAACGATGCAGAAGCCGGCTTAGCTAACAGTGATTCTATTGAAGAAGGCTGGATGGGACTAGATATTGGTACAAACGCCATTGAAGAGTTTAAAACTGTAGTGCTTAATAGCAAAATTGTAATTTGGAATGGCCCAATGGGTGTTTTTGAATTCGAAAATTTTTCGGCAGGTACCAAAGCAATTGCTGAAGCCTGCGCCAAAGCAACTCAAGAAAACAATGCATTTACCTTAATTGGCGGTGGCGATTCAGTGGCGGCAATTAATAAGTTCAACTTAGCCGATCAAGTAAGTTATGTTTCAACAGGTGGTGGCGCCATGCTTGAGTACCTTGAAGGTAAAATACTTCCCGGTGTTTCAGCAATCAAAGAATAAGTTTAAAACAAAATAATTCTAATTGAGCCGAAGTTAAACAGCTTCGGCTTTTTTGTGTTTAACCCATTTATTATGAAAGTACTTTTACTAATGATTATTTTAACTACTTTAACTGCTTGCAGCACGGTTAGTAAATATCATCATAAAGTTGAAAAGAGTAACTCGCCTATTGTAAAATTTAGTTGTGATTTAAAAGGTAAGGTAATCATCGACTCAGTAATTGAGCTTAGTTCGCAAAATATTAAAAACTGTTTTCAAAACAAAGACAAAGTGCTATGGTTAAGGTATTGGGTGCCTTATTGCGGAGATAACTCAACCGAGCTTGAATTATTAAAAAAGTATTCTGAGAGAATAGAACTGGTATGGATAGCAGTTTTATGGGATTACAAAACCATAAGGCAGCAAATTGAAGCTACAAATTATCCCGTATACTATTTAGATAGAGAATTGCCAAAAAACCGAATCAAAGCCGTAAATGCTTTTTCGCGTCAATTGGTAAAAAGTAACTGTGATCAATTTTCAAGTAATTTGTTTATTAAAAATGGACAGCTTTTACACCAATGCTACACCAATAGTAAGCTTGAATCGGTTGTAGATAGTTTAATGCTTAAAAATTGATTTTAGTAAGAGTGGAATAAATTCCTTAGCAATGTGTTTTTAATGTTAAAAACTCAATAAATAATATTTTGTTATTATAAGGGGCCTTTGATTAAAATTTACATAATATTTTCAGGTTTCAACTTAACATTTTTCTAAAACTAGGCCTTTAAGTTCAATATTCCTTTGCACCAAAATTCAAAGAATTAGTAATGCAAAAAAATCTACTTTTTAGTTTATTAGTTTTAATATGGAGCACTTATAATTTAATGAACATAGCCATTAACTATTACTCCA
>JBMYOR010000560.1:0-2711 GCA_049599535.1 Bacteroidia bacterium
CGCTTATGTACATAGGTTCGGTTGGTTATATTATAAGCTTAGCAATGGTGGCTTATGGTTTTTATGTTGAAGCTGCTTCAAGTTTTAAACTCATATTTATTCTCACTTTTATTGCATCTCATGCCATTGGTCAAGGCGCAGTAATTTGGGTATTTATATCAGAGATTTTTCCGAACTCAGTAAGAGCCTATGGCCAATCGTTTGGATCTGGTACACATTGGGTTTTTGCAGCACTAATTACGCTTTTCGGTTCAATTATGATGCAGTTTGAACCATGGGCCGTTTATGCATTCTTTGCTTTTTTTATGGTACTTCAGTTGCTGTTTGTAGCGTTTTTAATGCCCGAAACCAAAGGCGTTTCGCTTGAAGAATTAGAAAAAAAACTATCGCTAAATAAAAAGTAAATGCAATGAATTTCATTTGTTTTGGCGAAATATTATGTGATGTATATCCTAATAAAAAATTGCTGGTGGCGCACCAATGAATGTTGCTTATCATTTAAATCAATTGGGAACTGATGCGCAACTTATTAGCAAAGTAGGAATTGGCCAATTGGGTAAAGAGCTTAAGCGTTTTCTTGTTTCTAAACATATTGGCTTAGAAATGATTCAGACCGACCTAAAAATAGAAACGGGTCAAGTTCTGGTTTCAATTAAAAATGAAGAAGCCAATTACGAAATAGCTTTTCCGGCGGCTTGGGATTTTATAAGCATTGAAAATGAAGTAGCAAAGAATATTGCTAGTAGCGACTTATTCATTTACGGAAGCTTGGCGGCAAGAAATAAGACCACATTCAACACTTTACGCAAGTATTTAGAAATAGCGCCTGAAAAGGCTTTTGACATAAATATTAGACCGCCACATTACAATTGGCAAACCTTAGATCATTTGCTTAAGGCTTCTGATATATTAAAAATCAATGAAGAAGAATTAGACCTTTTAATTTCACATTACGAAATGACAAATCAAGAGCTTGAGTGCTCATTAACTGAATTATCAAAGGAGTTTGATATAAGTACAATAATATGTACGCTTGGTTCAAAAGGAGCCGTTTTATTTGATCAAAATAACTTTTATACATGCCAAGCCAAACCTATTAAAGCCATGGATCCGGTAGGTGCTTGCGATTCTTTTTTTGCAACATTCTTACACTTTAATCATCTCAAATATGCTCATCAAAAATGTTTAGAGCTGGCATGCAAAATGGGCGGAATGGTAGCCGATTTAAACGGTGCTACGCCTTCAATTAACATTAATCAGGTTTTAGATGAAGCTTAAAAACTATTTGCTTTCACAATTCTCAGCAGCCTTAGTGGCAGCTTGCGTTGGCTTCAAAAAAGAACCTTCAAACCAAAAGGTGAATAAAGGGCCTTTGAACAAGAAATACCGAGAAGCTCACAGGCCACAATTTCACTTTACCCCCAATAGTATGTGGATGAATGATCCCAACGGAATGGTTTATTATGAAGGCGAATACCACCTCTTCTACCAATATTATCCTGAAGATATTGTTTGGGGTCCTATGCATTGGGGGCATGCCGTATCAACTGATCTAATTCATTGGGAACATTTGCCAATAGCTTTGTTTCCTGATTCATTGGGCTACATTTTTTCAGGAAGTGCGGTGGTTGACCACAATAACAGTTCTGGTTTTAAAAACGACAACGACAGCTCAACCATTTTGTGGGTAGACTATGGGCCTGACAATTACGCCAGAGTAACCATTAGCAATGCCCCGAATAATAAGCACCTTTTTATGGGCTGGATGAGCAATTGGCTTTATGCTCAGCAAGTGCCTACCGAAAAATGGCGAAGTGCCATGACTATAACGAGAGAACTCAGCCTTGTAAAAACAGATAGTGGATTTAGACTTTTTTCAAATACTGCGGCAGCAATTGATTTAATTACTCAAAATGAAAAAAACATAGAATCTAAAGAATTTTCGAGTGGTGACAATCTAAAAAGTGCAGAAAAAATTCAGCATAGAATAAAAACAACTATAAATACCGACAAATCTGCTAACATTGCTGGATTTCAACTTGTTAATAATAACGGAGACCAATTATATGTGTTAATTGATAAAGAGAATTCACAATTAATATTAGACAGAACGGTTGCTGGTAAAGATGATTTCAGTAAAGATTTTGCCAAAATACAATATGCTCCAATTGCACTCAAAGACGGCTCTCTGGAGCTTGAATTAATTATTGATGTTGCTTCAATTGAAATATTCGTAAACGGAGGAGAAACCGTAATGACGGGCACTTTCTTTCCTAGTAACCCGTACAACAGGTTAAATGTGTTTGCTGAAAATGAAATATTAAAAATTGAAGCTTTTCAATCAAATGAAATCAAATTCATCTGGAATTAAATCAAAAAACAAACCTTTGAACAACCGTAAAAAACAAACAATGCCCAACGGATTTTTAATTGATATGGACGGCGTTATCTACATTGAGAATAAACTCATACCAGGTGCCGGAGATTTTATTGAAAAATTAAAAAAAGAAAAAGTTGATTTTGATTTTGATGGTGAAATGCAGCCAGATGTTGCTTTAAATCCAATTTATAAAAAAGTTTATCCATTTTCAAAAATTGTAGGTAATGCAAATATTTTAATCATGCCTGCACTTCACAGTGCAGCTATTTCCACTAAATTAATGAAAGTTTTTGGAGGAGGTAAAAATATTGGTCCGTTATTAATTGGTTTG
>JBMYOR010000561.1:0-2710 GCA_049599535.1 Bacteroidia bacterium
GTTTAGCACAAGCTTTTGCATCACTTAAAGCGTCGTGATGGTTTAGTGGAATGGCATATTTAGAACACAAGGATGCCAAATTTTCTCTGAATATTCTGTAGGTACAACACTTTTCATACGGTGGAGCTTCCATTCCATAATATTCCAATGTTTTAGCCAACACAGGAAAATCGAATGACAAGCCATTGTGTGCCACAACGGTTTGATCCTTTATATAGGGCTCTAATTTATGCCAGATTTTATCGAAGGTGGGAGCTTTAACAGTATCAAGCGGCCTTATGCCGTGAATATCAATGAACTTAGGCCAATAATAATTATCAGGAGGCTTCACCAATAAATTCACTTCACCAACTACTTTGCTACCTTCAATTCTTACAAGTCCAACCTGACAAATGCTCCATCGATATCCTTGAGCCGTTTCAAAATCAATAGCCGTAAAATTTTTCTTCATAATGCCTTGGTTTTACCTTTTTCAAATTAAGTCTAATCAAAATGATATTTAGACATTTCTTGCATTATCAAAGGTAAATTCCAGGTAAGTCAAACCGTGTCGCTGCATTTGAAATTAGATCTATACTACAAGAGCACTATTTCTAAAAATCCATTGCCCCTTTTTTAGGCTCATAAACTGCAGTTTTCAGGTTAGCAAATATCGTTTTCTAGCACCAAAGTTTGCTAAAAGGAAGTAGGAACTACATTTAAGTTATTTCATGGCCTTTTTGTGTTTGGCAGCTTGTTAAAACTCTAAAAATCAGGTTTGAATGAAAAAGAGGTTTGTACCTACTTGTACCGATCGGCCTACCATAAGCTATGATGGTTATGCAGGCCGAGTTGTTCAAATACCAATTGAATCAATTGAAGAAAACCTTACAATTGAGTTAGACCCAAAGGACTTATTTATAGATGAAGTTTGCGTAGAAGCAGATAGAGATAATAGCATCTACCGAGATGGCATTATTGGAATTCTAATGGCGACAAAAGTTGAACCTGTTTCAATATTTAGGTTTCGATGGCATTTTAGGAGATTAAAATCCAGCTTTCAAATGAAAAGAGCCTACCGAAAAAGCAAAAGCAATTGATTACATTCCCGCTACCAATGAAACGTGCCTACGACTTTAACCTATTCGAGTACATAATTAATGAAAAGCAAAAGGGAAAAAGCTATTCAGAAATTAGGCTAGAACTGAAGAATATAGGCCTTGATGAATTTGAAGTTGATGACGCCATAAAGCTTGCTGATGAAGAATTGTTGGATCAATTGGCTCAAGGGGGAATTAGTAAACCAATCATCAGTAAAAAAACAACGGCTTATGGACTAATTATTTTTGGGATTGGAATTACAATTTTTACTTATGCAAATGCAGCTCAATATGGCGGTATGTATGTAATTATGTATGGTCCTATAATTGGCGGAATGGCCATGTTAACAAACGACAGAATTCAAAGAAGAAAACAAGTGTTTAGATCTCCTTACAGTAAATGGAGAAACAGATATTGATTAGCCTATGAAAAATCTTAGTTACTTTTTGATTACCTCACTCCTTCTTTCAGCATGTGCTGGTAAAAGTAGGTTTAATAGGCCCGAGAGCCTTGAAAGAAATTACGTTAAGGAAATAGATTCAGTTTGTTCAGAAAAGCTTTTTTATGGACACAACTATATTGAATTAACCAATCTTACAAGTTCTCAAATTTTTGATGATATGAAAATTTTCCTTGATTCAATTCTTGGAGAGCCAAAAGACACTTTGGTTAAGCAAACCTTTGGAAACCCTTGGGGAGTAGCCCAACAATGGATTCGATCTCAATTATTCGTAGATTATCACAATAATTATTTCGGCTACGAGGCTTTTCCTAGAACCTGGGAAAAAGGCTTTGAAGAAAAGTTGATTCACCATGGGGTTAAAAACACATACAGCAGATTTGGACAATTTGATGAGTTTAAATTTCATTTTAATTTTAGGCTTTGTACTAAAAAAGAAATTGCAACAGACTCAAATGTGTATAGAATTCATATTCAGAAAAAACTAATGAATAAATCTGAAAGTGACTCAATTCTTTTTAGCCAAAAGGAGTTTAAGCCAAAGTACACCAACATTTTGAAGTACGATGTAAAGACATACAAAGCCAAATTAATTTTTGAGTTTAAATTGCACCAAGATGGCTACGAAACCGAGTACTATACTAAAACCTTTATCGATAAGGTTAGAGTGTATAAAAACTAATTAAAATCAACTTTTATGTGCGAACCAAAAACCTACCAAAACATTTCTGAAACCAATATTGAGTTAATACAAAAAGAGCTTGCTGAAGATGGCCATAACATAACAGGAAACAACCCTTGGGATATCACTATAAAAAAGGGCCCTATTAAAATTGGACTAAAAGCAACTTGGAGCAATGATAATGAAACCTTAACCATTGATATTACCAAAAAGCCAATGATGATTGGATGTGATATGGTTTGGAATGAACTTGATAAGCTACTGCAAGACTTATAATTATTAAACTACTCATTCAAGGCCCAATCATACTCCAGATAGGTAATTTTGGTTGATTCGCTAATTTTAACTGTGCTATATTTATTTATGAATTCAACTAACGAATCGTTCGTTTTAAAGTCATCGGCATACCAATAAAATATGTTTGAAATCTGGGCTTTTTCAGTGCTAATCTTGTTCATAGTTTTATCATTTACAAACTTTAGCGTTTG
>JBMYOR010000562.1:0-2704 GCA_049599535.1 Bacteroidia bacterium
TTATGTTTAAAATGGAGTTTTTATACGCCAGTTTATCAGTTTTGGTAATGATTGTTATCTACTTTTTAGTAACTAATGCCAGAAAAACAAATGAGGGCATGGCCATGATTTTTCAAGGAGCCATTTTTCAATTAAGCCGTCAGATTCAAGTTTTTCTACAAAAACAAAATACCGAACGCCCTGACGATTATTGGAGACCTTCAGTTGTTTGTGTAAGCAGGTACTCTTTTCAAAGATTAGGTGCTTTTGAACTAATGCGGTGGGTAAGCCATAGGTATGGCTTTGGTACCTACATGCATTATATTGAAGATTACTTAACTCAAGAAACCGATAAGCAGGCTGCCGATGCTAAAAAACGCCTACTTAAAAGAACCCAAACCATGAAAAGCAATGTGTATGTAGACACACTGATTTCACCTTCTTATACATCGGCTTTGGCACAAATAATTCAATTACCAGGCGTATCGGGCCATGAGAATAATATGCTCATGTTTGAGTTTAGTAAAAGTGAACCCGATAACTTAGATGATATTGTAAAAAACTACAGCCTAATTCAATCGGTCCATTTTGATTTAATGATTTTGAGCTCAACCGAAAAAGGCTTTGGTTTAAAAAATGAAATTCATATTTGGCTAAGCAAAAACGAGCTCGAGAATGCCAATCTTATGATTTTATTGGCCTATATAATTTTGGGACATCCCGAATGGAAGGAAGGGCAAATTAAGATTTTTGCATTTTTTCCGGCGGGCGAACTTGAGAAAGAAAAGCGTAGACTCATAAAAATGACCAACTCAGGTAGGCTTCCGATTTCGGCCAACAACATAAATGTGATAGCGCAAGAAGAAGGGATTCACGAAAAACTACTGATACAGAAATATTCATTTGAAGCTGATTTAACTATGATAGGATTTAACGACCAAGATATAATTGACGATGGGGTTGAAACCTTTTTAAACTATAACGAAATAGGTAACATATTATTTATTAATTCAGCCAAAGAGAAAAAAATTAAATAGCATTATATGAGCATAGGGAATGATGCCGCCGTTTATTACGATGGAATAAATACCTTTGATTCTGATCAGAAAAGGGCAATTTCAATCGCTCGCAGTTAAGATTGAATAAACAAAACGCTCAATTTAGAATTTGCAATACTCCTAAAGTAATAATTGCGATTTAATGACCAAGGTCATTATTATGTAGTGCCTTGTTAATTTAAGTTTGGCATGTGCCAACGCTTACTTTAAAAATATTAGGCCACTCGCTTTTTTACCTTGTAGCATATTTAATGCTATGTGGATTTACAAGCTATTCTGAGCCCGAAAGCAAGAATAATACTCAAATTGAAATAACTTTACCCACCGCAAAGCAGCAACAATATAAACTTAGCCCAGAACTAACGGTTTCGGTGTTTCCTATACCTACAAGCACCTTTTTGCACCTTTCTACAAAAAGCCCACAATTAAAATGGGTAACAGTAGAGATTATTAATAAGAACGGCCTTAAGCTTGAATCATTAAAAATAGATTTACCCACCGATTTAGATTTATCAAAATACAAAACTGGTAAATACTCTGTTAAAATCATTCAAAACAAGGCAACAGCCACTATTGATATTAGAAAAAATATCTAATATTAGGTATTCAAACTTTCAAAAATCTTGGTAAATCGCTTTGGAAAAGGACTTATTATTTGCTGCGTTTTTTGCGTAACAGGATGCGTAAAAATAATGGTATGAGCATGTAAATACATTCCTTTACCTTTTAGCAACATTCCGTCTAATCCATAGTCTCTATCGCCCAATATTGGATTTCCTACGCTTTGCAGGTGTTTTCTAATTTGATGTTTTCTGCCCGTAGTTGGGTTTAGCTTTAGCAAGTTTAATTGCCCAAACCTGCTAGAAGATACAGTTTTACAAACTGTATAATGTGTAGTTGATGCCTTTTGATCAATAGGAATTTGAATTGTACCACTGGTACTCATTTTACCAATATTAATGGCATAATAAGTTTTTAAAACTTGCTTTTGCTCAAACTGTGCGTTTAAGGCTCTAATACTTGAATTGGTTTTACCAATCAATAATACGCCCGTGGTAGCATAATCTAGCCTGTGTACCGGTTGTGGCAAAGTAGCATCGGTGCTTAGACTTGGTGTTAAATTTTGATTAAGTGCATTGGCCACGGTTACAAATCCATTACCACTTACCAATACACCCGCAGGCTTGTTTATTGCAGCTAAATCATCATCTTGAAAAAGGACTTTAAGCGGGAAAACTAATTTTTTACTTGCCTTAGTTTCTAATGGCATTGTCAATTTAATGGTTTCGCCACCACTCACAAATCTTGCCGTTGTTGCTGTTATTCCGTTTATGGTAATGTAATTCTTTTTGATTGCCTTTTTTAAAGCTGATTTGGTATATGCCAATTTAAAGAAACCTACACCAAAATCTTGCAGCCTAGCAGGTTTAGGCAAATATGGTACAATAAAAGTCTCTGTTTTTGAATTCACAAATAATATTTATTTATCATAATCAATTAAATATTAGATCTCATCTTTTTATATTAAAAATGGCATAGCTACTCTTTATTCTAATTTATTTATAAGTTATAAATATCACCTTTATTTCATTCACACAATTGAAAAGCTTTTTTGATTGTGATCGGAAACGATGGATCTTAGTACATTTTTTTAATTTTTAATGCAC
>JBMYOR010000563.1:0-2702 GCA_049599535.1 Bacteroidia bacterium
TAAGGTGGATCAATTAAAAAACCTGATTCATCCATTAACTTCATACGTGCAGGATGATGACCTTCTACATCTATTACACTTATTACACTTTCAGACTGTTTTTGACTTAGCTCGTCTATTGCCTTGTTTATATCTTCAGTAGTTCTGAAAGGTGTGGTTGGCTGCAACATCATAACTGCATCATAATCTTCATTCCCGATAGAGAGCATGTGATTCAGTGCGTGCTGAATAACCGGAATCGCTTTAGCACTATCACCTGCCAAATCATTGGGCCTTATAAAAGGCACTTGAGCTCCAAACCTTTTCGAAACTTCGGCAATTTCTTCAGAATCTGTAGATACAATTACATCTTTAAGATTAGAGTGGTTCGCTGATTCTATTGTGTAGGCAATGAGTGGCTTGTTACCAAGAATCTTAATGTTCTTTTTAGGTACGCCTTTTGAACCACCTCTTGCAGGAATTACACCTAGTACTCTCATTTTATTTATCAATTGATTTCACTGAATGGCTTAGACTCATGTAAATACTAGGCTTAGCATTCAAGATATCTTCATCATGAAATATGTTCCATCCGTCTAGAATGATTGGTGATTCGTTCATAGATCGAACCATCTTAAAAACATCAATTTTCTCAAAGCTTTTGTGATTGTTTAAGAAAAGAACGGCGTCTTTACCCACAAAACCATGCGGAATACCCACTGCTTTAATGTTAAATTCAGAAATCTCTTCATCTGTTGACACTGGATCGTATCCATATACTTTCGCCCCTCTTGCTTCAATTAATTGTAAAATTTCAACAGAAGTTGAATTTCTGATGTCGCCAGTTTCAGGATTCCCTTTAAACGCCAGACCACATACCAGAACTTGAGACTCATTAAGTTTTTTACCAACTTGTGTAAGTTCATTTTCTAAACGATCCACTGTAAAGGGTAGCATGTTTTCATTAATTCTTCTACTATCTTTAAAAACATAATCTTCAATACCATTTTTAGCTGTTACCGAAGAGAAAATGTAGGGATCTTTAGTTAAACATGGCCCTCCTACACCTGGACTCGGCAATGGCACTTTATCTCTAGGATACCCCTTATTTGCGGCATTAATTACATCGAATATATTGATATTGAATTTTGACGCTAACTGAGATACAAAGTTTGAATATGCGAACACATAGTCTCTAAAAGAATTATTAATTAACTTAGCCATTTCAGCTGCTTCCAATGAATCTACGCGCACAATTGTGCTTGTTAATTCTCTAAAAATGGCAGCTGTCGATTCAACAGAATCTTGATTATACCCACCAATTATTTGCGGAAGTTCTCGTAATTCTTTTATCGCTTTTCCTTCGGCAGTTCTTTCTGGTGCAAATGATAGATGAAAATCAAAGCCACATCTCATGCCAGTTAACTCTTCGAGTCTAGGAATAACAAACTCTCTACATGTAGCCACAGGGACTGTTGAGCGAAGGACAACAAGATTGCCGGGTTTGAGCTTTTTGGCAATCATCTCTAGGGACTTGTCTAAATAGTTTAGAATAGGTGCTGGTAATTTCCCATCATTTTTCTGAATAACTGGTGTACCTACAGAGATAATGTACACATCGCCGCCTTCTGGAATCTCGGTATAGGCATTAAAATTTTTATTCACCGTTTCACGCAACAATTCTGGTAGACCAACTTCGTGTACATATGATTGGCCACTATTTAACATTGCAACTTTTTGTGCATCAATATCAACCCCAAGTATATTAAAGCCACGGTCAGCCATTACCAAAGCCATGGTTAAACCAACATAACCTAGACCTACAACCACTATGTTTCTATGTGTGGCAACTCTTTGCTCCCATAATTGATGAAATTCAAGAACCTTAACTGGTTGATTGATATCGTTTACAACAACAATTTTTGAAAGGAAGTTTTTGCTTTTTCTTCCACGCTTCTCTAACTCTAATGGCAATTGATCGTTTATCTCTTGAATGCTATAATGCTCAGGAAAAGTTATGGGATCTACCTGCATCATTTCCTTGGCGACATTGTCCAATCCACTGTTTATAATAGATCTCCTAATGTCACCATCAGTTATGGTACCTACAAGCTTTTTTTTATCATCTACAACAACTGCTATACCCTTTGGCAAGCCTTTGAATTTTGCGTCTTCAAATATTTTTAAAATATCTATGATTGGCGTGTTTTCACTAATCATTAAGTTGTTTATTCCATCCATTACATGTGGGTGTTTAGAAAGTCTAAAACTTTTAATTCGCCGTTTAATGGGCGTTTTTGAATTTTTTCAAGATACTTATCTCGGTTATTGAATAATTCATTTATTGACAAATCTTTTACCCCATTCTGCAAATGCCGCCCAATCTCTAATTCATTTATACGATGGGCGTTCCAACAGAGTTCAGAATTTGTCTCATCATTAATTGCCAAAAACGGTATTCTGTATTTTATACATTCCGTAATTGTCCCAAGCCCTGCCCTACCTACTATGTAGTCCAAAATTGCGAATTCTGATCTTGAGAACTCAAACTGCACAACATCTTCATTCTTATAATCGTTGTACAATGTAGGAGTTAGAAACAACTTAATATTTTCACTCCTTCTTAAATGATCTATTAATTCTGTAAGTCTCGCTACATTTGATCCAGACAGACCAATACTAACTAAAATATTAAGTTCACTTTTAGATTGTGTTTTATTCTT
>JBMYOR010000564.1:0-2696 GCA_049599535.1 Bacteroidia bacterium
CATCCATTAGGTTTTTTCTCGATTCTCCATTAAATCCTTTTGCAATATGCGTTTGGTTTTGCTCAAATACTGTTTTAATGGTGCTATAACAAGTGTAAAGCTCTTTTGATATTTCTATTTGCTGATTGGTATTATCAAGCAATTTTGAGAAAAACGACAAAAACCTTCTTAAGTAGTAAAGTGTAACCATGCTCACACCATTACCCACAAGTGCATTATTGGCATCGTTCCATTCAGGTCGTTGGGTGTTCATCCAAATACCAGCATCAGGTATGTAATTTGCAATTTTGGCTAGGGTAGTAGCCAAAATCTTTTCAATAAAACTTACATGGTAGGTATACCCATTTGATGTTTTTAAAAGCGCCCCATCAGATCCCGTTTTTTCTCTTTTCAATCTAATTTCTGCATCCCATTCATAGTCAAACTCAATGGTGTCTTTTGGGTTTTCAAGTATTTGATTGTAAGCCTTAATTCGGTATGGCACCGCAGCGTACGCGAAGTTTCGCTTTGAAAGTAGATTGTTGAGTTGACCCGGTTTATGATTTTCGTAAAACTCAAGAAATTTTAGAAGGTAAATGATTTGATGATCGCCCCAATACCCAATAAAGCTCCACGGATCGTTTGGCTCAATGGTTTCCCAATCAAAACCATATTTCATAATCCTGTAAGGGTTGTAGCCATCAAAAGTCGATGCGTTCAAAAACCGATAAATCATGCCTTCAATAAATTCAGGATAAGCAAAGGCTAAGGCCTCCCAGTTCTGAAAAATATCACGCCAATTACCTTGATAGTCTAATATTTTAGAGCCGTCATCTTCATTTTGAGTGTTTATCGAGAATTTATTCCAAGGTCTGCTTGGGTCACCGTGTCTTCGGCTAAATTTTAGCGGTAGGTATTCTCTAATCAATCTTTTAAAAGAAGTGTCATTTGAGTTTACAACAACATCTTCTAATTCAAAAAGCGAAAATTCACTATTTAATTTTGCAATTACTGATTTGTGTTTTTCATAAATATCAATATTGGTTTGCTTTAGGTAGTGCTCAATTTCCCACCTTTCTATTTGATAATTATGATCAAAAACACCACCGCGCATTATATTAAACATGGTATTAGCAAAATGCCTTACATCTTTTTGCAAATCGGCGGTTTGCTGCAAGCCATCGGCAGTTGCAGTTAGTTTTATTAACTCTTGGGTGCCTTCATCTACATCAGCTTTTACAGAATCAATAATATCGGCTTCGGTTTTTATGGCGTTAATCAGGCCAATTACGGCCGAATGATTTTGATTAACATTGGCTACTAGGTGCCAATTTGTAGAATCACTACCGTTTAAAGTAAAAGCAGAGTGCACCATATAAGCCCCTTTTTCGGCCTTAATATCATCTTCTTGTTCAATAGGCAAACCCTTTTTAAAATCGATTAATTGTTTTGACGAAACCAAATATTTAGGCTTGTTGAGCCCTTTGTGCCACACCACGTTTGCTTTTAGGGCTTCACTTGGTTCCGCTCTGTCAACAATTATGGCGCTTAATGCATAAATTCCTAAACCTGACTCTACATCTAATTCGTTTCGCTTATAGGCATCAACTAAGTTGCTCTGTTTGTTTTGCAAATCACTGCCCACACCAAAAGGTATAATGTTTTGCAAGCCATCAATAAGCTCAATTTTAATAGGTTCAGTATTGCTATTGGTAAGTGTAGCAGTTCTTAAAAAACCGTATTTATTGGTTGAGTTCCACTCGTATCTAAAACTCAATTTTAAATCGTGATTGATCTCTTCAAAAGCTACTTTGTTGCCATAGCGGTTTTTATAAAGATTTCGTTCTAAATTGAATTTCTCGTTGCCAAAATTGCTAAAAGGCTCCCAGTTTATTTTTTTCTGATTTTGGGTTAGTTGCACAATTGTTTTGCAACCTGTTATTTCAGTCGATTCAATAATTTTATCGTCGGTGTAATAAGGAAAAAGCGCGTATTCTGCATTTTTTCTTCCCGCTGTGATTCCACCGTTACTCCCTAAAAACATCCAATGGTTGTAGGCGCTAACTATGCTCATAAAAAAAGGGCGTAGCGTATCAACTTTTTCAATTTTAAAAAAGGTTTCTCCGTTGATTTCCAAGCTTTTAAGCGATTGTTGATCTAGATTTTGAGAAGTCATTTAGGAATATAAGTTAATAGAGTTTTGAAACGAAAGCGCAAAATAGTAAAAAGTACTATAAGGGCTAACTTAGAATTAAAAAATGTATTTAAAAATAGCGTATAATACCGCAAAGCCTGTATTCATTGTTCGTAATTAATAACTGTTTTATATCTATTATAAGATAACGTTTAAAGAAAATAAGAGCGCTTAAAAATGATATGTTTTTTAATCAAGGTATTTATAGTTTTAACCGCTAACGTTTTTAAAATTATTCATAGGGTACATTAAAGCAGCAATTGCGGGTATAAATAACTTTATGGCCATGCTTAGTGTAATAAGTTTTTGAAGTCAATGATTATAAGGTTTATATTTAACAATACCAATAGTATACTTAAAAATAAAAGCTCCAAAACCTTAATAATCAATGTGCTAAAACTCAAAAAAACGTTTTGTGAATTTTAATTAATTTGAAAATCAAGACAAGTATATTCAGAAATAGGGCTCTATAAATTCCCGGTAATGAGTTTACTTTTATTTTGGTTTATCAATTTATATTTTT
>JBMYOR010000565.1:0-2690 GCA_049599535.1 Bacteroidia bacterium
AGTAAGTGTTTTACTTTTTGAACCCATAAGCACCCTAAATACTGGCAATATTCAAAACCATTTAACACAATCAAAACTAGGCCAAGTTTAAAAGAGTAAACCTTTCAATAATCAAAATGTCTTTTTAGTGCTACAATTATTAATAACAGCACACCTTTGCATTATATGAAAATTAAAATTTCATTTTTAATTCTTTTGCTTACGGCAGGTTTTAACCTAATGGCTCAGCCACCAAGCTCAAAAGGCAAAAAGCCAAGCAGTTCACTAAACCCCAATATTTTAGGTAGGCTTATTGACCCTAACGGCAACCCAATTCCCTACGCATCAATTGGCTTATTTAAGCTTCCTGATTCTGCCTATGTGAGCGGAACCGCTAGCGATGATCAAGGAAGGTTTTCGTTCAACTCACAAAAAGGGCAATTTTTAATCAAAATCAGTTTTTTATCTTTTAAAAACAAAAACATAAATGTAACCGTGGGTGAATCGGCTGCTCAATTAGGCACCATAAAATTAATCCCTACCTCAACCAATCTTGATGAAGTTACCGTTGAAGCCGACCGAAGCCAAATGGAGCTAAAGCTTGACAAACGCGTGTTTAATGTAGGTAAAGACCTGAGCAACACGGGCGGTAATGCTTCAAACGTGCTTGAAAACATCCCGTCAGTTACCCTTGATGTTGAAGGTAATGTAGAATTGCGAGGTTCTCAGAATGTACGCATTTTAATTAATGGCAAGCCAAGTGGCCTTGTTGGGGTTGATCCCGCCACTGCCCTGCAACAAATGCCTGCCAACCTTATTGATCGAGTTGAAGTAATTACAAATCCATCGGCACGTTATGATGCCGAAGGCGAAGTAGGTATTATAAATATTGTACTTAAAAAAGAAGAACGCAAAGGCCTTAACGGATCATTTGAAATACAAGGTGGATTACCCAAAATGTACGGTTTTACATCGGTACTAAACTACCGCACCAAAAAGATAAATTATTTTGTTAGCTATGGTTATAACAATAGAGTAAACCCTGGTTTTGGTAGCTCATATCAAGAGTTTTACAACAGCGATAGCTTATTGGCATATGAACGAATTAGAAACCACAACAGAGGCGGACCAAGCCACACTGCCAGAGCGGGCGCTGATTTTTTATTGAATAAATACAATACGGTTTCGGTATCAGGTTTGGTAAAAAAAGGCGACGGACTTAATTCTGCTAATCTTATTTATAGAGATTTAGATATAAACGAAAACCTGATTCTTGAAACATATAGAGATGAAGTTGAAAAAGAACCGGAGCTTAATTATGAACTCGGAATATCTCATGTTAAAAAATTTGACAAAAAAGGTAGAGAATGGAGTACTGAAATCAGGTTTATAGAAAACGATGAAACAGAGCTCGCAACAATTAACGAAACATACGATAGAGCATTATATGATCCACTTTACCAAAAAACGAGCAATACCGAAGATGAGCAAAATTTTCTGATTCAATCAGATTATGTGCATCCTACCGAAAACGGACAATTTGAATTTGGGGTAAAGAGTACAAACAGAATAATAGAGAATGATTTTTTAGTTGAACAACACAGCGGAGACAATAAGTGGTTTGTATTACAACCATTTGACAATCAGTTTAAGTATACTGAAAAAATACAAGCGGCCTATGCCATGTATTCAGGCGAATTAGGCAGCAGCTTTAAATTTCAGGCAGGGCTTAGAGCTGAATACTCCGATATTTTAACTGAAGAGTTAAAGTCAAATACCGTTAATAAAAGAAACTACCTTAATTATTTTCCGAGTGTGCATGTAACCTATAAATTACCTAAAAGTCAAAGCGTGCAATTAAGTTATAGTCGCCGGCTTAGCCGCCCAAGGTTTAGGCACCTACTACCTTATTGGGGATTTAGCGATACCAGAAATTTTATGCTGGGTAATCCTAATTTAAACCCCGAGTACACCAACTCTTACGAAATAGGATACATGAAATATTTCAACAAAGGATCTTTTTTGGCTTCAGTTTATCATAGGCATCGCACAGGAGTTATACAGCGCATAAGCTTTACCAATGGTAGTGGCATAGTAAATAGAATGCCCGTTAACTTATCTACCCAAAACGCACTCGGTTTAGAGCTTAGTAACAATTATGAAATTACAAGCTTTTGGCGCTTTACGGGTAGTTTAAACGCCTACCAAGCTATTACTGAAGGTGAGTATGAAGGTCAAAACCTATCGGCCGAAGCATATACCCTCAATGGCAGAGTATCTACTAATATTAAGATTTTGAAAAAGCTCAACCTGCAAACAAGTTTTAGATATGATGCACCTCGTAAAAACACCCAAGGCATTGTATTGGCCAGATATAATTGGGATTTTGGATTAAGTTACCCAATGCTAAATGATAAAGCCACATTATCATTTACCGGAAGAGATATTTTAAATACAAGACGCTACCGTTGGGAAACCGAAACAGACGATTTTTACAGCACAAGTGATTTTCAATGGCGTACAAGAGTATTTAGAGTATCGTTTAATTACCGACTTAATAACTACAAAGAGCAACGCCGAAAAAAGCAAAAAGGCTTTGATGTAAATGACAACGTTAGCACCGATTAATTTTGATGTTATTTCAATCTTAAATTATGCCGAAGGATTTGAAATCATGGTTAATGATTCCCCGTTTTTGTACCACAAAAAAA
>JBMYOR010000566.1:0-2684 GCA_049599535.1 Bacteroidia bacterium
AGTTTATGATGCTGCTTACACCGAAAACTATTTGCTCATTTTAGGTAAGGTACCTTCTATTGATTCGGTAACTGAAAAAGCGCAAATTGCATCGCTCCAAACACCTAATGGTCAGTTTTACTTAATTGATGCCTTATATGACCATGAGTTTAGAAAAGTGCTTTTTAATTATATTTTAGATGAAGGTATTGTAAATCAACCCGATGGGCATCTTAGTTTTTCGAAGGGGAAAATATTAGAAAATATTAGCCCATCAGATAGTTCAGTTTCGCGATTATTAAATGCCGAGCAAAGCAATACCACAGTAGTTTATAACGATGCGTATTTTTTAAAAGTGTATCGAAAATTGTTTCGCGATGCCAACCCCGATTTTGAGTTAACTCATTTTTTATCGGAGCAAACTAATTTTAAAAATAGCCCTGCTTTTGCCGGCAGCATTACATGGCAAAGAGACAATAGCTACGAGGTAACACTGGGGCTAATGCAAAGTAAAATCGAAAACAAAGGCGATGCTTGGACTTATATGCTGGGCGAAGTACAAAAGTTTTACGAATACGTTGCTGAAAATAAAGTTGATATTGATAAGTTAGATGAAGTTGCACTTTACAAACCATTAAAGCCTACTGAATTAAGTGAACTAATGGTGAATTGCATTGGCGAAAACACCATTAAAGGGATTCAAAAACTAGCCCTGCGAACGGCCGAAATGCATATAGCCTTATTTAAGGATAAATACACAAGGCGGTTTGTACCTAAGGCTTTTAATACCGATTATAAAGCTTGGTTACTTAATAGGCTAATATTTCAATTTGATCGACGCTACCATTTAATTGACGAAAATTTAGATAAACTACAAGGCGAATCACTTGATTATGCCAAGGAGTTTTTAAGCTTAAAGCAAGTAATAAAAGATAAAATTTTAAATTTTCATTCGAGCCAATTGTACTCAATGAGAATTAGAATACATGGTGATTATCATTTAGGGCAGGTAATTATGGATGATGATGATTTTTATATTTTAGATTTTGAAGGTGAGCCTGAGTCAACCATTAGAGATAGAAAAGTAAAGCAACCGCCAATAAAAGATGTGGCAGGCATGTTCAGATCTTTTCATTATGCCGTTTATGCCACAATTTTTAATGATGATTTAAAAATCAAACTCAGCCAGCAAGAACAATTTAAAGCTGGTGAAAAATACTATGCCGCCTTATGCAATTTGTTTTTAGATACCTATTTAAATACAGCTTTTGAGCAAGGATTAGATATTGGATATCATAAAGAAATTGACTTTTTATTGCGCTATCATATTTTAGAAAAAGGTATTTACGAACTAGGGTACGAAATGAATTCAAGGCCCGACTGGCTAATTATTCCGCTAAAAGGAGTACTACAAATTATTAAAGAAGAAACGCATGAAAAATAGAGTTGTATCACATAGTTTTTTTTCTGAACTTGATATTCATCTTTTTAGAGAAGGCAAGCACTTTAAACTTTATGAAAAAATGGGTTCTCACCCTGCTGAAGTTAATGGCGATAAAGGAGTTTACTTTGCGGTATGGGCACCAAATGCAAAATCAGTAGGTGTAATTGCCAACTTTAATCACTGGAGCAAAAACGGCGAATATGAATTAAATCCGCGCTGGGATGGCTCAGGAATTTGGGAAGGTTTTATAGCTAACGTGGCCAAGGGCGAAACTTATAAATATGCTATAGAAACTCAAAGTGGTGATGTAATTGAAAAAGCCGATTTATATGCATTTGCTTGGGAAAAAGCCCCAAACACTGCCACAAAAGTGCAAACCATAGAGTATAAATGGAACGATCAAAAGTGGATGAAGTCAAGAGCCAAAAAAAATGCCCTTGATGCGCCAGTATCCGTTTACGAAGTACACATGGGTTCATGGCTACAAGGTGGCAACGGCGCCGAAGATTTTATCACCTACCGTGATATGATTGATAAAATGCTACCTTACGTTAAAGAAATGGGCTACACACATGTAGAGTTTCTTCCGGTAATGGAGCATCCATTTTACGGTTCATGGGGTTATCAAGTTTTAGGATATTACGCACCAACATCTCGATTTGGAACACCACAAGATTTTATGGCATTAGTTGAGGCTTTTCATAATGCTGGTATTGGTGTATTTTTAGATTGGGTGCCAAGTCATTTTCCTGGCGATGCCCATGGAATAAAGGACTACGATGGCACTGCGCTTTATGAGCACGCTGATCCACGCCAAGGCTATCATCCTGATTGGAGTAGCTATATTTTTAATTATGGTAGAAATGAAGTGCGCTCATTTTTAATCAGCAATGCCATTTTTTGGTTAGATAAATACCATGTAGATGGATTAAGAGTAGATGCCGTAGCCAGTATGTTGTATTTAGATTACTCTAGAAAAGAAGGGGAGTGGATACCAAATAAACATGGTGGTAGAGAAAATCTTGAAGCTATTGCGTTTTTAAAAGATATGAACGAGGCTGTTTATGCTCAGTTTCCTGATGTGCAAACCATTGCCGAAGAGTCTACATCTTTTCCGATGGTATCAAGGCCAACAGCAATTGGCGGCTTGGGCTTTGGTATGAAATGGATGATGGGATGGATGAATGATACCTTAGAGTACATGAAAAAAGATCCGATTTATAGAAAACACCATCAAGGACAATTAACTTTTAGTTTGGTT
>JBMYOR010000567.1:0-2671 GCA_049599535.1 Bacteroidia bacterium
GGTTGGCCTTTTAAAATTGCAAGGTTTCCAAGACTATTAAAAATCTCTGCCCTACCTTCACTATCAGCAATTGAGTCAAAAATTTTAATACCCTTTTTATAGTATTTCCAGGCAAGGGCAAGTTCATTTTTCGAATAATAAGCTTCTCCTTTTAGGTGGTGATTCCAACCCTGTTGTCGTGCATTGCCATTATTCATAGTGGCCGAATAAAGCGAGTCAATCTTAACAAGGGCCGAGTCAGGGCTTGTATCCATTAGCTCATAAACAACAGAATAGATGCTATCATAAGCTTGATCGGTTATTTCATTGCCTTGAGCTAAGGCGCCAACACTACAACAGTGTTGAATTATAATGGCCAACCACGTAGAAACAAAAATCTTTAAATTCACCTTAATTATTAACGCTTAAAAAGTCCAAAGTAAACACAATTCTATTAAGCACACTTAATTCAATTATTTTACTATGCTACACAGGGTGTTCGCTTTATGCATATCAGTTAAAATAAGTGCTTACATAAAATTAAGAACTGAAGTGGCCATTTAACAAAAACTAAATAGGGAATTTCTTCACTATAATTGTTCCGAAAAGGGTGCTTGATGTAGCTATTGAAAGTAAAATGAGCAGCTCTTGTGTTACCCTTCTAAATGGGGTAACCTCATTTTTTAAAGCATTAATAGCTTGCTCTTTTTGACCAATTTCAAGACCCGATGCATTTATATCGTTAACTCGCTCAGCAATTAGGTTTTCAATTACCCCGGGATTGAAATAACTTAAGTATAAATACATATAAAACGAGTAAATCATAATTGCAAACAAGCCAGTTTTCATTCCTTCTTGCAATCCTTTTTTGGCGTCAAAATCTTGTTTTAAATGTCGTCGATTGAGTACCAAGCTTACAAGAATGCAAACAAAAAGCGCAAAAATCCCTAAAATTAAATACGGAATTGATTCCATTGGGGCTTTAGGGTTGTACATCGAATATCTGGCGGTAAAGCTAGTTATCATTGCTACAAGGGCAATAACTCCCCATCTAACTGAAATTGACATGGTGCAAAATTAACAGCCCTTAAACTTAAACGCTCTGTTAACACCTATTCACTTTTACTTTTTGATTTGCTCTTGCCTATATATTTGCCAAGCGATATTGAAAATAAAATTATGAAAAGCATTTACACCTTAATTCTAGCCATGTTTGTTGCAGGATCATTATTTGCTCAAGAAGGAGCAAAAGGTCCTACAGATCCTACCGATGCATCTTACGCCAAGTTTGACCACAAAACCCACAATTTTGGAATTGTTGAATACGCCGGTGATGGAACTTGTAAATTTATTTTTACAAACACAGGCAAAACACCAATGATTATTAAAAATGTAAAAACTTCATGCGGATGTACCACCCCTAATTACTCTAAAGACCCCGTACAACCTAATGAAGAAGGTTTTGTAACTGCCAAGTACGATACTAAAAGAGTAGGTACTTTTCACAAAACCCTAACCGTAATTTTTATGGATAATTCTCAAATGAGATTAACTATAAAAGGTAATGTAAAGCCACAGCCAACAAATGTAGATGGCGAAGATACCAACGGATAAAACCTAGTTTAAAGTTAAAAATCAATATTAAAGGCTCTGAAAAGAGCCTTTTTTAGTTTAAAAGAACTCCATAAAATCAATGCCATATTTATGAGCTAAAGGTTTAATGGTTTCGGGTTTATGAGGTAGACCAACTATAGCAACAAGGTCTTTGGCAAATTCTGATTCGTTTTCAAAATAGTTTATTGAAGTAATTTGGCCTTTTTTTACGCTAATTTCTAAGGCAACTTGAGCACCTTTAATAGTTAACGTTTTTTTGAGCGTGTATGTAGGTGAGTAGCCAAAGTTCCAATCCCAAGTTCTGTACTTCTCTTGTTCAAGCTGGGCAATTTCATGCACTTGTTTTTCATTTAGCTTGTACTCATTGGCAATATTAAATTGTTGCATGAGCGATTCCTTAATTTCATTTCTGAAACTATTAAAACTTAAATTTTTAATATGTTGATTAAGGTTTACAACTCTAGATTGCACCGATTTAATTGCCTTGCTCTCATATTTTAAAGGGTTTATTCTAAGTGATTTTATAAGCGTAGTTAAGTCGGTATTATAAAGTAAAGTGCCATGGTGCAATACGCGGCTTTTAAATGTATGTTCGGCATTGCCCGATATTTTTTTACCTGCTACCAATAATTCATTTCGTTTACCTTGTATGGCTTCTACGCCCATAGCAGCAAGTGCTTTAATTATTGGTTTTAAATACCTTCCAAAATCCACTAGTTTTTCTTTTTCTCCACTTTGAATAAAAGTAAAGTTCAAGTTGCCTAAGTCATGGTAAACGGTGCCCCCGCCAGAGAGTCTTCTAACTACGTCAATATTGTTTTTATGGGCAAAGGGCAAGTTAATTTCGGCTAATGCATTTTGATGTTTGCCGCACACAATGGCGTTTTTGCTTTGCCATAAAATGATTGAATCTTCTTCAATTTGTTTAAAAAAGAACCTTATATAGTTGATAGGTTTATTGACACCAATTTTGAAAAAAAATTGGAGACTTTAATATATAAAAATTTTGATATTGTTCAATTAGAAGGTGTTTTTTTAGTGCCTTATATTCCAACAATTAGAAAATATAGTAAAGCCA
>JBMYOR010000568.1:0-2655 GCA_049599535.1 Bacteroidia bacterium
CGCTATAAGAAATCATTGGGGTTCCGGTAGTTTTTTCTTTTGTGGCAAGTCTGTAGAAATAGGTAAACCCGCAAAGGGTATTGCTATTGTCGGTGTAAAATGAATCGGTAGCACCTAAGTCTGCAATGTTTACCCAAACATTTGAAACAGTATCGTATCTCTGTAAAAACTGACTGTCAATTGGGTACCCCTTGTATTTATTCCATCTAATTTTAGAGGTTCGTTGGCCATCAAAACCTTTTAGGTTTACCGTACAATGTGCTTTTGATGTATCGCCTGAATTGCCACAACTGTCTTGAGCAATTATTTTATAACAATAACTTGTATTTGATGTGCTTAAGCTACTATTATCGGTGTAGTTTATTGTGTTTGAATTATCGCTGGTTGTACCTACTAAGCCAAAAGTGCCACCATTTGCCGATCTAATAAATGCATACTGATTTACTTCGGCAGAAGCACTTTTGTTAAATGTAACTTCAACTGAACTGTAATCAAGCACACTGAGATTTCTTAACGTAGGAGCGCCTTGTGGTGCCGAGTTGTCAACCGTTGTTGAGCTTACCGTATCTGTGTAAGCAATACATGATTTGTAGTTTGTTGTATCAACTACCTTTATTCTAAAATCAGTGTTTAAGGTGCACGATGAATAATCTAAACTTGTACTTGTAGTGCTGTCGACATCAATAAAATTAGAACCTTGCTTTTTTTCTAAAATGTATTTATAGGGGCCGTCTCCGTATTTACTCCAATTAAATCGTAGTGAATTATCGTTTATTTCTGAGTAGCTTAAAAAGATGGTGCTTAAACTGTCAGACTTAAATCCTTCAAGTCCGCATGAGTTTTCGATTTTTAAGTAATACTTATAGGTATTTTTAAAGGCATCGGTAGCTGTTGAATCGTAAAAACCTAAAACGGTAGAGTCTCTGAAGGTTCTAATTTTGGTAGGTACTCCATTAGGGCCAACTCGGTATACATGCAAGCCATTAAAATATTGTACATTTTTAAGAGTATCCCATTTTACTTGTATAATGTTTTTAGCCGTTTTTTGAAGACACTTAATGTCTGGAGGGGTGTATATGTCTCTTCCGCGCACATAAATCGAATAGGTTCTTTGCACTGAGTTGCAGCCTTCGTCAGATAAATTGATTGTAAATACATGCGGCGATGTATAAGTAATATGATCACAAGTAGGTACCCAAAAAAAAGTTTGCTCGGCAGCTTTTAACCCAGTGGTATCGTTAAATCGGGCAAAAGGGGCATTAAGTGATGAGCCTGGCCCGCCAAAAATGCTACCATTTGCTTTTATGTATACCGAATCAGAGTTATCAGCCACTTTTATGGTAAACTCTACCGTATCGTAGGGGTCTACTTCTATTACAGAATTACCCGATTGCGAAAAGTATGGTGGTGCATTTGATATGTTAGGGCAAGCGCCTGCTACAAACTGAAGATCTCTTCTCACCGATCCTAAGTAGGTAGCTTTCTTGGTAACGGGGTCAACTCTGTACTCTTCAACCTTTACCGCAATTACATAGTTACCCGATGATTTTGGGTTGGCTTTCATCTCGCCGGTAGTTGAGCTAATGCTTATGGCCGAGCTAGCACTGCCAAAGGGTTTCGAAACAGAAAAGCCTGATTGATAAACTACATTGCTATGTACATCATTATAACTAGGGGCCGACACGGTATTACTTGGAGAGGGGACAACAGGCAAACATTCATCTGGCGATAAAGGCGTAACGATTTTATATGCCAATGAATCGCCATCAGGGTCGTAGACTAAATGGTTAAAACTATTTGTAATTCCGGTACAGAAGTAGGGAACGGGTACAGTTAAAAATTGAGGCGATGAGTTTTGGTATTTAGCACCCGGTATATCAGTGGTCCATACCATACCAAATGGGTTTCTGTTATTACAGCTTCCTGATGTGCAAGATGTGTTAATAGTTGATGAAACACATTGTTTTAAATTGGTAATATTATAATTCCTTGCCAATCTATACCAACTTACCACATATCCGTCAGGGTCGCTGCCTAGCGTTACAGTATCAACGTATTTACCACTTTGTATACAAACACCAGTAGGAGTTACACAATTTGGCGCTTCAGGGTACACCGTATCTGCTTGGTTGTTGAAAAGGCTAATTGTTTTATTATTTAAGAATATATTCTTAGATTTTTTGTAATAAATCCAATATGTAATTGTGGCGTCAAGCGATGCAGTACCGGGAGAACAATCTCGGTATACCAAAAAGGTAAGTTCGTAGGTGCTGTCGTGCAAGTGCTTATAGGTTAAATCGCCACCCATCATGTGGGTAGCTTTTGCGCTGTAAGTACCCAAAAACGCAATAAGCAATATTAACAGCAGTCGTAATTTATTCATAGTTATTTTTATCAACTAGGAAAAGAAGGTTTTTAAAATTCAAAAGTAAAAACACAAGCAGTGATTTTGGTTTGAATATGTGGCGATTAAGTATTTTTATTGGTGATAATTCGACAAAATATGATCGTGATTGCGTGCCGAATGCCAACTGCCACAATTTATTATCAAACTCCTCATGATCAACTGATGGTAATGATTTTGTATTAAGTTGTTCACTCATATCTATAGCTTGAAATTGTTGTATTGGCATGTGATCCTCAGATTCAGTATCA